>JBAXKA010000017.1:0-17417 GCA_037137555.1 Candidatus Moraniibacteriota bacterium | reverse complement strand
TTATTTTCTACTAAAATTCCAAAAAGGCTATTAAACTTTCCCACCAATAAATCAACTTTTTTATCTAATAAGAAAACTTTCTTGTCTATTGAGTCAATTCTTTTATCTAGCTTTTCATCCAACAAGATAACTTTTTTGTCTACTGTTGATAAATCATTACAAACTTTTTGTGTATCGACATAAAAAGAATGTCCTTTTATTGTCGCCCAAATAATTATAAACACAACAATAAGCTCGGGGTATCTTTCTGTTATAAATTTTATAGTCATCTCAAACATAACACTTTTTTATTTATATTCAAATTATACAACTTTTTGATATCCACTACAAGCAATGAAAAAAATTATTTTTTTGTTTTTAAAATCACCTCTTTGATTAAGCGTTGCAACCCATAAAAAGGCAACCAAAGCCAAAGTGTTTTTTTTGTCCACTTATTCCAAAAAGCATTTTGATTAGTTGAATAATAATCAAAAACTAAATAAAGCAAAAATAAAATAAACGCAAACGGTCCAAAAGCTACTAGATAAATATCAAATTTATTCATATATTTTAATTAAAAAAAATTAGTTTTTATTATTCATTTCATAAATTACATCTTTTTTCTCAACGACAATTCGCCAGGCATTTTTTTGAGCAATTTGGCGTAAATTCAAATCTGGATTAAAGGCAATTGGATTATCCACTAACTCCAAAAATGACGCGTCCGATTGAGTATCCCCCATACCAAAAGAATTTACCAGTGAAATATCATTTTCCGCTACAAACTGTTTCACCACTGCACCTTTGTCATGCGTTGGCTCAAAAATAGTTTTGCCTGTATAGATTTTATTTTTATCAATCTCGTAAACACTCCCGAAATAAGCATCGAACTTAAAAATTTCCGCATATTCTTTCACAATTTCAATTGGCGATCCGGAAATTACAAGCATCACATGATCATGACGCATTTCTTCAATCAATTTTTTAGCAAAAATATATGTCCGCTTAGCATTAAACTCGGCCACAACTTTTGCTGCTCGCATAATATCCTCTTGACTCTTGCCTTGAATATTTTTCTCATACAACTCCACCAACTTAATACGATAAGCTTCATAAGTACCTTCATTATCTAACCAACTGCCATACAGCGAAATCAGTTCGCTACGAACAGTTTTGGGAAATACTTTCAGCCAGGAAAGTTCATTTAAAAGCTCGAAAGCTAAATTTTTACGAAAAATTGTGCCATCAATATCAAAGATAGCTAACTTTTTTTTATATTCTTTTTTGCAAGTTGTTTTTTGCATAGTATTTTTTTAATTTAAAATTTTAAATATTTATCCCAATGTGCGTATAATTCTCCGGTAGTAATCAAATCCCTGGCACAATATCTGGCAATTTCCAAATATTTTCCAGATTGATACAGCTCTCCCACCATACCGCCATCAATCCCCTCGTCCTTGGAACTTTTTATGCCAAAAAATTTCGCATAAAAATCCAAACTATATCTTCGTGTTGCACCATAAAAAGTTAATTGTTCCAGAAGATCACAATGCAAACGAAATTCATAGCGATAACCAGCAAAATTTTTGACTGGATGAATTCCATGTTTCGCACTACGCAAAGCTAGAAATGGTCCATCAAAACTACGCCCATTAAATGTAACAACTTGATCATATCTTCTAACGAGTTCCCAAAATTTTTCTAAAATTTCCTTTTCCGTTCCGCTTTCATATTTTAATCCACCTTCTTCAAATTCATTTTTATCTTCCCCTTTATTTTGAAAAAGAACCATTCCTTTTTTCGTTTCAGGATTTAACATGCCAATCGTCACAATTTCACCAGTCAATGGACTCAAGCCCAATTTCTTTTTCACTTCCTCTCGTTCATCATCATTCTCACAATATTTCAATAAATATTCTTGCGTTTTCCGCTCAAAATTTTCAAAATCAAACCCAATCGTTTCAATATCAACAATAATTTTAGTCATAATGGTTTATTTTTATCATCTCATAGTCTTTCGTCCCTCGCACCCTCTCGCAGTAAGCTACGAGGTATTAGTTGCCTTCGAACAGCTTGAGTTGATTTGTTATAATATTTTTCTATATTTATAGTCTGAACCTTGATTCTTTACATATTCGATGATGGCGGTTTCAGTGTTTCGCTGACTGACTGTATTGATATAATAACTCTTTGTCCAAAACTGTCCTCCATAGAGCATCCTTTTTACTTACGGCTTTCGCTTGAATATTCCTCTTGCTGTGATACTTTTGGTTATATTAGCTAGATTGGTTAGACTGATCATTGGAACGCTTTGGATGAGAAAATGTACATGATCTTTATCTGCCCCAATTTCGAGAAAAAAGATGTCGTATCTTGCTTGAATCTCTTGACAGATGATCTTGATTTCCTCATCCACTCCTGCGATATCGCGAAAGACTGTTTATCTATACTTCGCAGGGCATACTAGGTGGTAAATTAGTAGCGATACATTGTGGGATTTTGTGATATGCTCTGACATAATCCCATAGTAACATAGCTACCTCCCGAAGCAAAGCTTCGGAGAAAATTTAACTCATCTTAAAAGGTTGTAGTTTATTTCGCAAGAGGTCTAATATAGAAAGTATGTAAACAAAATCCCAAATTCAAACCCCAAGGCACCTTTGCCTGAATCTTTAAAAACTAAATTATAAAAAGAAAATTACTTGCCCATCTTTCGACGAATAAAGGCTGGAATTTCCAACTCATCATCTTCATCACTCAGCTCTTTATCTTTTTGCATAAAAGCCGATGGTCTTTGAATTTTTGGTGGCACTTTTTCTTCAATAATCATTCGTGATTCCTCTCTTGTTGAAAAAGTATTTTTAAAATCTTCTTCCGGCTCATCAATAGAAACTTTTTCCTCAACAGCACTAACTTTTGCCAATCGTTCCATTGGAGACATGCGCGATTCGTTTATACGATCTTCATCAAATCCGGTTGCTACGACTGTAATTTGCACTTCACCTTTTTTAAGTGTCTCATCCACCACTGCACCAAAAATTACTTTAGCATTTGGATCGATTGCCTCAGTGATAATATTTGCCGCTTCATTGATTTCTAGCATTGTTAAATCAGAAGATCCCGAAACATTAAATAAAACACCTTTTGCTCCATCAATAGAAAGTTCCAAAAGTGGACTGTTAATTGCCGCTTTTGCTGCCTCTGCAGCACGATTTTCTCCTGTGCCAATTCCAATTCCCATCAATGCTGAACCACTATTACTCATAATTGCTCGCACATCAGCAAAGTCAACATTAACAATACCGGGCTTAGTAATTAAATCAGAAATTCCTTGCACACCTTGACGAAGCACATCATCAACAATCTTAAAAGAATTAATCAGTGTTGTTTTTTTATCAATAATTTGCAAAAGTTTATCATTAGGGATTGTGATCAAAGTGTCCACTCGTTCACGCAAATTTTGCAAACCCTCTTCGGCGATTGCTCTTCTTTGTGCGCCTTCAAAACTAAATGGTTTTGTTACAACAGCCACAGTCAATGCTCCGAGTTCTTTCGCAGCCTCTGCCACAATTGGAGCAGCACCAGTTCCCGTTCCTCCACCAAGTCCACAAGTAACAAAAACCATATCAGCGCCTTTCAGCACTTCTTGAATTTCATCACGATTTTCCTCGGCGGCTTGCCGACCAATATCAGGATTCATACCAGCACCCAAACCTTTCGTTAAATTTTTTCCAATATGCACTTTCTCAGCTGCTTTATTGTGATGCAAATCTTGCGCGTCAGTATTGATTGCCACAAATTCAACGCCTTTTATTTTCGTTTCAATCATGCGACTAATTCCATGTCCGCCCGATCCTCCAACGCCAATTACTTTAATGCGTGCGAAAGTTTCTACTGGTGGTTTTATTTCTGCCATATATTTTTATTGCTAAATAGAAAAATTTAAATAAACAAAAACACAGATCCTCAAAAATCTATTTTTAAAATTTTTATTTTTATTTTAGTTTTGCCAATTACTAATCGACAACGGCATTTAGCCTCTTTTTTACTAATTAAATCTAGCATATTAGCTTAGTAAATGTCAAACAAAGAATTATTAACGCTTTATGGTAAAAATTTTCCAAACCATTTTTTCACGCCTTCCATTTTCCCTCCCCATTCAGAGATTGCTCCACCAACTAAATTATTGCCAAAACTATTGCCTGTTTTATTTTGCCCACCACTCTCTTCTTGCCCCCATAAAATTAACCCAATGACTGTTGCAAAAGCTGGATCGTCAATTTTATCCACTAAACCACCCAGCGGAATTGGAAAACCAGTTTGCGATGGAAGTGCTAGTGTATTTTTTGCTAAATCAACACAACCAGGCAATTTTGCAGTGCCACCAGTAATCACCGCACCGGCAGGAAGCAAGCATTCTTTGCCAATTGTTTTTAATTCCTTATTAACTAACATAAAAATTTCTTCCAATCGCGCTTCGATTATTTCTGCTACATGTTGACGAGAAACTATACCTTCTTCACTAGAATCTATTTGAGATAAATCGATATTTTCTTTTTTTCCGATTTCCTTAGGATTAGCATTGCCAAATTCCAGTTTTATTTTTTCTGCCACATCAACTGAGGTGCGAAGACCAATGGCGATATCATTTGTAATGTGATTTCCACCAATAGGAATCACGGAAACACGAAGCAAATCATTTTCTTCAAAAACAGCCACCGAAGTTGATCCGCCACCAATATCAACCAATACGACACCAAGCTCTTTTTGCCTCTTCGAGAGAACTGCTTTTGCAGCAGCTAGCGGTGAGAGCACGAAACTTTCCGCCACAACTCCGGCCTCTTCAATACATTTATTTAAATTTTTAATATGTGGAGTTGAACCTTCGATAATCATCGCGTCAACTTCCAATCGCACACCACTCATTCCTAATGGATCACGAATATTTTTTTGATCATCTAGCGAATAATTTTTAGGAATTATGTGAATTATTTCTTTATTGGGTGGAATAGAAATAGCTTGTGCCGCATTAATCACTCGAGAAATATCATCCGCCACAACTTCCCCATCCGCTCTGCCAACAGCAATTACGCCCTTGGAGCATTGCGAAGAAATATGACTACCGCCAATTCCAGTAACCGCATATTTAATTTCGACTCCGGCTGTTCTTTCTGCTATCGCAATAGACTCATTGATTGATTTAATAATTTCTTCCAGATCGACAATAATTCCTCGTCTCACACCAAAAGCAGGTGCCATTCCCACACCAATTACTCGCAAATTTTCTTCATTCGGAATAACTTGAACAATTACTGTCCGCACAAATGAAGATCCAATATCCAATCCTACAATAATTTCTTTTTTTGACATGCTTTCATTTTTATTTTTTAATTCGTATTTTTAAATTATATTACATTTAAGGATAAACAGCAACACTAAGATATGGCAGGAAAATAATCAAACCGATAATCACCGCAAAAATTGCTGAAATAAGCACAACCGCTGCCATTAAATCTTTAATAAGTCGTGCATAGGGATGCACTCTTGGTTTTAAAATATCCACCACTCTTTCAACAACAGTATTTAAAAGTTCCATAATCAAAACACCAGCGATAACTAAAACCAACGCGACTGTTTCTGTGCGAGTAACCTGAAAATAAATCATTGCCAATAAAACCACAAAAGCGATGGCTAATTCATTTTGAAAATTCTTTTCATTGCGAATAATATGTCTTAACCCACACATTGCATGAGAAAAACTTTTGCCAAATTGTTTAATTCTATTCATGTCAATTATTTAATTATTTTATTTTTTAAACTTTCTTTTGCCACTGCATCCTGAATAACAAACATTTTTTTGCCGTGAGTAAATCCCAATAAATGCAAAACGCCATGCGCAATAATTCTAGCCAACTCTTCTTGCAATTCTTTTTCCGAATTAAATTCATCTAAAGATTCTTTAATATAATCATAGCACAGAATTAACTCGCCGAGAAATAGCTCCGGATTTTTGTCCACTTTAAGTTGCTCGCTATTGTCATATTCACAAAAAGATAAAACATCTGTCGCTTTATTTTTCCCACGGTATTGCTTATTAATTCGCAATATCTCACTTTCTGAAACCCAAGCAAAACTAAGGCTTAAATTTTTTTTAAGCAATTCCAAATAACCACTTTTTTCCAATGTCAATATCACAACTTTTTTAATAAAAGTTTTTTTGACTGGACTCTTACTGGTGTTATTGATTTCTAGAATTAGTTTCATGGTTTTTTTCTCGCCACTAAAATAATATTCTTTTCATTCACCAAAAAACATTTTTCAATTTCAAATCCGGCGGATAAAAAAATCTTGCTCAAACTATTCTTAGTATACACCCGATGATAGCGATTGAAAACTTTGCCTTGATTATCTCGAAACGGCACCAAGACATCACTGAAACCAAAACCGCAATATTTTTTTGATTGAAAAATTTTTTCAAGCAGTGCGGATAAATTAAAAATATTTTTTCGTCTTTTCTTTTGCCAGAGATTCCATGTCGTCACTACCACCTGCCCATTCGGTTTTGTAATGCGATATAATTCTCTTGCCATTGTTTCTGCATATTTTTCGGGAAAATGGTGAAAAACCGCCACGGAAATAATCTTATTGAAAAAATCATCAGGAAATGCTAGACTGGCTTGACCAGCGATTTTAGAAAAATAATTGATTTTGTTAGGATATTTTGTTTTAGCAATATCAATTAATTTCTGAGAAACATCCACCCCAACATAATCAATTTTTTTATTATTTAAGATTTCCAAAAGCCGACCATTGCCACAGCCATAATCCAAAACATTATCTCCGTCAGAAACATAATCGGCCAGAAAAATCAAATCGCCCCAAAAATTTTTCCGTGTATGAGAAAATTTATCCGCCACCTGATCATAGCCATTTTCTGTTTCGCTTAATATTTTATTAATAATTTCTAAACGCATAAATCAATTTAATTACATGCTTCAATCCTACGATGATTTTGTAAAATATGCAACACAAGCAGTGCCAAGCACCTCAGTTGATTTTTTGCGTATCAAAAAAAATATTTCTAAAATTCTCAAGCTCCCTGTTCCCACTAACGCTGATTTGCGTGAGGCTTATGAAAAATTAATCGCGAAGAAAACACTTAAGCGCAATTTAGCTTTTGAAAAAATTCTCATCAGCAAAAAAATTCGCACTCGCTCTGGTGTGGCTGTTGTTGCTGTTCTCACTAAGCCTTATCCTTGCCCAGGAAAATGTCTCTACTGCCCCAGCGAAAAAAATATGCCAAAAAGTTATCTTAAAAATGAACCAGCCGTCATGCGGGCTATTTCCGTGAAATTTAATCCCTACAAGCAAGTACAAAAACGCCTACGCGCATTGGAACTAAACGGACATAAAACTGACAAGATTGAATTGATTGTGATGGGTGGAACATTTTCTTATTTGCCTAAAAAATATCAAGAAAAATTTATCATGGAATGTTTTCGTGCAGCAAATGATTATCCAAGGATGCATTGCCTTGCCCGTAGAGACACATTGCAATGTGTCTCTACCTCGTTAGAACAAGAACAAAAGAAAAACGAAAAAGCTCGTCGTCGAATTATTGGATTGACACTTGAAACTCGTCCGGACTATATTGATGAAAAGGAAATTTTAAATTTTCGCCGACTTGGTTGCACGAGAGTGGAACTTGGCGTACAAAATATTTTTGATGATGTACTTTTGAAAAATAATCGCGGACACGATGTTTCCGAAACAATCCGCGCTACAAAACTTTTGAAAAATGCTGGATTTAAAATTAACTATCATATCATGCCGGGACTGCTTGGCTCGAATGAAAAAAGAGATTATCAAATGTTTGAAACACTTTTTTCCTCACCTGATTTTCAACCAGATATGCTCAAAATTTATCCGACCGTTGTTTTGCGTGATAGCGATTTATATTCGGTCTGGGAAAAAAATCTCTACACGGCGCTAACCGATCAACAATTTCAAGAATTTATTTTGCGTATCAAAGAAAAAATAATTCCTCCTTATATTCGCATTGCCCGACTCGTGCGTGATGTTCCAGCCGAATCAATCATTGCCGGACCAATTATTTCTAATTTGCGTCAATTGATTGCAAAGAAATCAATTTGTCGTTGTATTCGTTGTCGAGAAATTGGCGGAGATTTTAACTCTACAGAAAAAATAATTTTAAATCGCATTGACTATGATGCTTCAGACGGCAAAGAAATATTTCTAGAATATATTATCCAAAATAAAGCTGAAAATAAAAACAAACTACTCGCTCTTTTGCGTTTGCGTATTATTAAAGATAATAAAAATAATTTTATCAAAGTCCTTAAAAATTCCGCCATCATTCGCGAAGTGCATACTTATGGAACAATGACGGAAATCGACAAGAAAAATTCTGCCTCTCCGCAACATATTGGTCTTGGAAAAAAGTTAATCGCCGAGGCGGAAAAAATTGCGAAAATAGAATTTGGTCTCAAAAAAATTACTATCATTTCCGGTATCGGTGCCCGCGAATATTATCGCAAACTGGGCTATCGCTTGAAAGATAGTTATATGCTAAAAAATTTATAACAAAAAATGACCCAACGCGTAATAATAACGCATTGGGTCATTCACTAAACACTATTCTCCATTATGCTTAACATATTTCTTAAGG
This sequence comes from Candidatus Moraniibacteriota bacterium, assembly GCA_037137555.1. GTDB lineage: Bacteria > Patescibacteriota > Minisyncoccia > Moranbacterales > UBA2206 > UBA9630. The sequence continues at coordinate 8,749 of JBAXKA010000017.1, read as the reverse complement.
ATCAGAAGAAGGAAATCTCCCTCCCCAATTTGGACAAGACTTCGTATTGTCAATTAACAATTTTCTTGATACGCTATATTCGATAATATAATTTGCTGTTACTTTTTTTAAAAAAAATATGCTTTATTTTATTAAAACATTTGGATGTCAGATGAATATATCGGACAGCGAAAGGCTTTCTGGTTTATTAGAAAAAAATAATTATAATTTAGCTTCAAAAATTACTGAGGCCGATTTAGCTATTTTCAATACCTGTGGAATTCGTCAGATGGCCGAAGATCGTGCTTATGGACAAATTCATAATCTCAAAAAAAAATATCCTAAAATAAAAATTATTTTAACAGGCTGTTTAGCCAACCGAAAAGATGTGCAGAAAAGACTAAAGAAAAAAATAGATTTTTTTTGTGAGATAAAAGATATGAAAAATATATTACAGACTTTCGACTCTGATTGCGACTATCTGGAAATAATCCCAAAATATTCCCACAGCCATACTGCACAAGTGCCGATCATGACTGGTTGTAATAATTTTTGCAGTTATTGTGTTGTGCCTTATGCGCGCGGACGAGAAATTTCAAGACCAGCAGAAGATATTATTTCTGAAATTAAAAATCTCATCAAAAATAATTGCAAAGAAATAACGCTTTTAGGACAGAATGTTAATAGTTACAGCTATAATAAAATAACTTTTCCTGAATTACTCAAAGAAATTGAAAAGATTCCCGGACATTTTTGGCTTCGCTTTATGTCTTCACATCCAAAAGACTTCTCGGATGAATTGATTGAAGTAATTACTACATCAAAAAAGATTTGTGAGCATATTCACTTGCCGATTCAAGCTGGTTCTGATAAAATTCTTTTTGCTATGAATCGCAAATATACCGCCGAACATTATTTAAATTTAATAAAAAAACTTGATCTAGCTTTTGAAAAAAACAAGCCCAATATGTTACACTCACTTTCTTCTGATATTATTGTAGGCTTTCCAGGTGAGACTAAAAAAGATTTTCTAGAGTCAGCCGAAATTATGCAAAAAGCTCAATATGATTTAGTTTATTTTGGTCAATTCTCACCTCGACCAGGCACGGACGCTTGGAAGCTAAAAGATAATATTTTGAAGTCAGAGAAATCTCGTCGAGCAAAATATTTAAATGAAATCTTAAAAAAAACCGCTCTTTTGAATAACCAGAATTATCTTGAAAAAACTTTAGAAGTCCTAATTAATCAAGAAAAAAACGGTTTTTATTTTGGCCGAACACGCACACAAAAAGATGTTAAAATTCACCTCACCCCAGCCCTCTCCTTAGCAAGGAGAGGGAGCGATGCAGATCTGGTTGGAGAATTTGCAAAAGTTAAAATTATTAAAGCAAATATATGGAATCTCGAGGCCTGTCTACCGGAAAGGTAGAGAAAAATAATAAAATAGTTGTTATACTGGGACCAACATCATCCGGAAAATCTTCCGTGGCAATTAAACTTGCTCAAAAATTTAATGGTGAAATTATTTCAGCTGACAGTCGGCAGATTTATCGCTCGATGGATATTGGCACTGGCAAAGTTACAAAAGAAGAGCAGGCACTGGCAAAACATTATTTACTGGATATCATAAATCCAAAAACTAATTTTAGTGCAGCACAGTTTAAAAAAAAGGCGGACAAAATAATTACTGATATTTTAAACCGCGGAAAATTGCCTATTATTTGCGGTGGAACGGGTTTTTGGATCAAGGCTTTAGTTGATGATATTATTTATCCAGAAGTAAAGCCAGATTATCAATTACGAGAAGAATTATCCTTGAAAACAACTGGGGAACTTTTTGTCCTACTCAAAAAACAAGATCCTGTTCGTGCTAAAAATATTGACGCCAAAAATCCAGCACGCTTAATCCGTGCAATTGAGATTTGTCAAACTTTAGGTAAAGTGCCAGCGATTAAACAACAACCAGCTTCATTGATAAATAATTTTTTGCAAATTGGCCTAAAATTACCGAAAGAAAAACTGCACGAAAATATAAAAACAAGATTAAGTCAAAGATTTGCTGAAGGTATGATTTCTGAAGTAGAAAATTTGCATAAAATCAATAAACTTAGCTGGAAAAAAATAGAAAGTTTTGGTTTGGGTTATCTATGGATTGCTAAATTTTTGCAAAAACAATTTCCCGAGAAAGAATTGTTTGACAAAGTTTATTTGGCCGAAAAAAATTATGCCAAACGACAAATGACTTGGTTTCAAAAAGATTCACGAATTATTTGGCTAGAAAAATATCCAACCATCCAAAATGAAGTAAAGAAATATATTACTGATTAAAAAACGGCTCCTCTTTTATTCTTTCAATTAAACCTCTCGCCCATAGTTTCTCTTGCTCTGCTGGATCGTCCTGGACATGCCCAGCAACAGTCTGCTTATCCCAAATTGCTTGAACCATCACTTTAAAGTCAACATCATTGAGCTTTTCTGCTATTTTTTTAAATGTTTCGCTTGGATTACCCCAACCTTTTTGCGCAGTAGCATCATCAGCAAGAGCTCTATATGCCATTTCAGCTACCCTGCCATAGGGACCAGTAAATGCAGGAAAAAATTTGAATTCTGGAGATTTCACACTAGTTAAATTCTCAATTGACATTACTTTTTTTTGTTCCATATTTTTTTTAAATTTTAATTAATTATTATTATCATTTTTCGCAATAACTCTTCTGCCACTTGCGGATTCGCTTTGCCCTTGCTTTCTTTCATTACTTGTCCGACCAAAAATTTCAAAGCATTTTCTTTGCCGGCTTTATAATCAGCAACTGATTGAGCATTTTTAGTTAAGACCTCAGCAATAATTTTTTCCAGCTCGCCCGTATCGCTCAGTTGAATTAGATTTTTTGCTTCAATAATTTGCGAAGGATCGCCACCAGTTTTATACATTTCTGCTAGCACTATTTGTGCACCTGATGAACTAATTCCCCCACTGCCGACAATCGCAATTAGCTCGGCATAATTTTCCGGTGTAATTTTCAGATCTTTAATTTCTTCTCCGTTAGTCATTAAATGCTTGCGTAATTCTCCGACCATATAATTAGCCGAGAGTGCCAAAGCTTTTTCGAGAGAAATAATATATTCTTTACAGGCAATTTTTTCCTTGATTTCGCTAATCACATTTTCAAAATAATCGGCCAGTGCTGGATCGTTTGTCAAAACTAAAATCGCATCATCCGCTAGGGCATATTCAGTTTTAAACCGTTTTATTTTTTGATCTGGCAGTTCTGGCAGTTTTCTTTTTATCGTCTCAACATATTCAAGATTAAATTGAAACGGTGGAATATCCGGCTCAGGAAAATAACGATAGTCGTGGGCAGATTCTTTTTTTCTTTGTGAGATTGTCATATTGCGATTAGAATCCCAACCGCGCGTTTCTTGCACAATTTTCTCGCCTTTTTCCAAGCTTTCTGTTTGCCTTTCGATTTCATAGGCAATAGCTTTTTCCACAAATTTAAATGAATTAATATTTTTTACTTCAACTTTAGTTCCAGAAAGTTTTTCCTCACCTTCTTTATGTAAAGATAAATTCACTTCGCAACGCATATGGCCTTTTTCCATATCAGCATCAGAAATTTTAAGATAACGACAAATTTGTTGTAATTTCTGACAAAAAATTCTGGCTTCTTCGGCGGTTTCCAAATCTGGTTCCGTTACCAATTCCATCAAGGGAACGCCAGCCCGATTAAAATCCACTAAAGAATAATTTGCTCCTTTGGGATGAACTAATTTTCCCGTATCTTCTTCAAGATGAATTCTAGTTACGCCAATTTTTCGATCCAACACATCCAAAAATCCTGCTTCACAGAATGGTTGATCATATTGAGAAATTTGATAGCCTTTGGGAATATCCGGATAAAAATAATTCTTGCGATCAAATTTACTGTCTAACTTCAAACGACAATTCAACGCCAACCCAACTAATTGCACAAATTCAATGGCTTTTTTATTAGGCACTGGCAATGTTCCCGGTTGCGCCGTGCATACTGGGCAAATATTAATATTCGGTTCAATTTCCAGTCCAAGACTATTTTTGCAAGCACAAAACATTTTGGATTTAGTTTTTAGCTCGACATGAATCTCCATGCCAATGACGGGAATATATTTGTTCATAATATTATTTTAACGATTATCTCCACTGCCACTTAATTTTCCTCTTTCCATTCTATCATATAATTTAGCTAAATTGCTAGTCGCCACTTCTTCTAGCGGTATTTTAAGCTCACTAGCCAATTGCGTCAAATACCACAAAACATCTCCCAATTCTTTTTTAATTTCTTCCCGATCAATTTCATCAATCTTACCAGCCTTATCCCGTAAAACTTTTTTAATTTTTTCCGCCACTTCTCCCGACTCACCAGCTAATCCCAAAGTTGGATAAATATAATTTTCATCAGCATTAGGATATTTTGCCGTTACACGCGATTTTTTTTGGTATTCTTCAAAATTCATAAGATTAAATAATAAATTGATTAATTATTTTTAACATCGCTTTTTTTACTTGTATTTTATTTTGATTAGCATTAATAATTTTCCAACCATATTTTCCTGCCAAAAGTAAGTGAAAATTTTTGCAAATTTTTATGCGTTCGTTTTCCATTTCATTGCGATGATCTTTTTCGATTGCCGTTTGAAATCTTTCGCCGTGCATTAAAATCGAAAAATCTTCTTGCACTAATTTTTGGTTTATTTTTTCCAAATATTCCAAATTTCCACCCCAAGTCAATCCCCAAGCAATTCCCGTGCCAGTGTAATCTTCTGCCACAATCCATTCGCCCGCCGTTAATCTTTTTTTTAATTCTGACTCATAGCGTTTGCGATTCTCAGCATATTTTTTTTGCAAATCATCTGTCGAAAGCTCATGTTCTTTTCTAAATTTTGGATCGCGCAAATATTTATAAATAAACGGCCCTTCCGGCGCAAGATCATACACAGGATATTTCAAACGACTAGCATTTATGCCTTGAGTTTGCAAATATTTTACTAACATTTCCACTTGCGTAGTCTTGCCAATGCCGTTGATGCCATAAATTGCAATAAATTTCCCTTTTTGCATATCAATAAATAATCTTATATTTCAAAATCACTGAATCAGCGTTGATTTTTTCAATATTAATTAGTTTTAAATTTAGATTAAATTCTCCCTTGAAAAGTGGCAAACCTTCGCCGAATATTTTTGGCTCAACTGTAATATGTATTTCGTCAATCAATTTTTGTTCCAGAAATAATCCATTAATAACTGCTCCACCACCCAACACGGCTGATTTATAACCCATTTTTTCTAGTTCTTTTATGATATTTTTTGGTTCACCTTTCACCCATGTTACGCCAGCGATTGGTTTCGGATTTTTTTCTAGTGTAAAAACAACATTCAAACGATCTTTGAGTGGCGCCGGAAAAGTGAAAAAAGTTTTATCCCCCATAATCACAACACCCGCTTCTTTGGAAACTTTTTGAAATATTTTTTTATCTTCTTTGCTAGTCCAGTCTGGAAAATGTTTATCTGTTTTAGCAATCTTGCCATCCAGAGTCATCGCCATTAGCATTATTATTTTTAGCATAAATTGGAAAAATTAGTTTGTAAAATCAATTGTCTGCAAAATTTTATCAAGCGACTCCAATATCACGGAATCTTTTTCTGAAAGATTCTTACGACTCCAAACATCCTGTGATATTTTTTTCACCGGCCATTCCGTGCAAGATTCCCCCGCTACTTTATTTATATCACCCACATCAGCAGATAAAGTTATCCATTTCAGCTTATTAAATTTGCTTTGCACCATCGCCTTGACACTAAAATGCGAAGAACCCTCCCCATTCGAACAACTATTTTCTATAACAACATTATTTCCATTTATTTTTTCTATTCTGCAAATATTTCCGATAAGATCAAAATTAGTTTTATTTTTTGGACATATTTTTTCAGCTGAAGAAATTCCATTAAGGCGATCGTAATGCTCTTCGCCAAACTGGTGCCCGATTAATTTCTGGCCATTTAACACATAATTAATATGCACTCCTCCATACTCACTACCCTTTAAATTAAGCTCAATAGTGAGAGGATCATTTTCTGGATGAAAAACATTTATATCATAAATCTCAGCTGGGTACTTAATCACCATTCCAATTTCTTTATTTTCATGCCTCTGCCAATTGGAGATATCTTTTGATTTTTTCCAGAGACTCGTCAATACTCCAGCATCAACCCCTACCTCATCACTATTTATATCTTCTTTCATCTTATCAATATTCACATCTATTTCTTGGTTTATTGGTTTGTTGTTTGTTATGTTTATAGGAACTGCTTTTGGCGTCATAATAACTTTTTTTTCATTATTAGAACCAATTAAAATCGATGCTCCAATGATAATTGAGATTATTGAAATAGTTACTACGATATATTTTGTTTTCATTTTTTTATTCATATTTTTTATAAAATTAATGAGTTATTTAAATTGCAATCGGCGCCTTTATCGCCGGATGCGGATCATAATTCAAGAGTTCGAAATCTTCAAACTTAAAATCAAAAATATCTTTCACTTCTAGATTTATTTTCATCATTGGCATTTTTTTTGGCTCACGAGAAAGTTGCAAATCCACTTGCTCAAAATGATTATTATAAATATGCACATCGCCAAAAGTATGCACAAATTCTCCCGCTTTTAATCCGCAAGTTTGTGCCAGCATCATCGTCAGTAAAGAATAAGAGGCAATATTAAATGGCACTCCCAAAAATACATCACAACTTCGCTGATAGAGTTGGCACGATAATTTTCCATTGGCTACATAAAATTGAAAAAGGAGATGACATGGAGGTGGCGCAGTTTTTTTGCCAGAAATTAAATCACGCAAATCTCCCACATTCCAACCGCTGACAATAATTCTGCGTGAATCAGGATTTTTTCTAATCATTTCTTGTGCCTGGGCAATTTGATTTATTTTTGTTCCGTCATTTGCTTCCCAACGCGTCCATTGCTTGCCATAGACCGGACCAAGTTCGCCATTTTCATCTGCCCATTCATCCCAAATTTTCACACCATGAGCATTAAGATATTTGATATTCGTTTCGCCACGCAAAAACCACAGCAATTCATGAATAATGGATTTTAAGTGCACTTTTTTTGTTGTTACTAAAGGAAAACCTTCGCTCAAATCAAAACGCATTTGATAACCAAACAAACTGCGTGTTCCCGTTCCCGTTCGATCTTTTTTATCGACGCCTTTTTCTTTTATTGTTCTGAGCAAATCAAGATAATTTTGCATATTATTTTTTAAATTCCAGTTTATTTATTGTTTCATATTTACGATATTTTATGCCTGCTAAGTCTAGCATTTTTCTTGAAGCTTGCCATTCTTTTTTATTATGATATTTATCATCGGCATAAATAATCTCTGTGATACCTTTTTGAATAATTATTTTGGCACATTCATTGCAAGGAAATAGTGTGCAGTATAATTTAGTATCTTCCAGTGATGCAGTGGCATTGAGAACCGCATTTGCTTCGGCATGAACAACAAAAGGATATTTTGTTTCGCCAAATTCACCCTCCCTATCCCATGGCAGTTCATCATCGGAACAGCCACGCGGAAAACCATTATAGCCCAAGCCAAGGATGACATTTTTTTTATTGACAATGCAAGCACCTGTTTGCGTGCTGGGATCCTTTGAACGCTCCGCAATGATATTGCAAATATGCATAAAAGTTTCATCCCAACTGAAATAATCCGCTCTTTTTTTAGTTGACATAATTATTTTTGCGAATTTAGTTCACTAATTATTTTATCTATTTGGTGGTATAATTCCAAGAAAGTACCTTCGTTGTTAACCACAAAATCAGCATAATTTTTGAGATCTTCAATTTGTGATTCCGCTTCTCTTTCATGATCAGCCACAAATTCCGCATAAGATTTATGTTCATCATCACTATTTTCTCGCCGATGAGTAATTCGTTGATAGCGAATATCAACATTTGCATCAATAAAAACTAATTTAAAACCAGCTAAACTTTTCAAGCGATCAATATCTGCCATGCGACGAACGCCATCAATCACAATTATTTGCTTCGTGTCTTCTGCGACATCCTGACAAATTACTTCAGACAAAATATTATCATTAAAATTTTCTCGAAAAATGGTAGAAATTTTTTGCAGATTTTCCCGATTTTCCTCTAGGTGCATCCGCTTTGCCACATCACGAAGCACAGTCGAAAAACGATGCGAACTGCCAGCATGTTTTTCTTCGATATGTCTTGCTACTGTCCCTTTTCCGCTGGCAATTTCCCCTGCTATGCCCAAAATTATTTTCATAGTTTTATTTTTTAGTGTTTAATTTTTTAGACCTGTAATTCTTTTAGCTTACCTCATTTTTTTACTCTCGTCAAAAACAAAAAATCACCGAAAAATTTAACGATGATTTTAGATTTAAACAGTATTTTTCGAGCAAATTTTTATATTGTTTATTTAACAATCAACCAGTTAAATTCAATGTCCTTATCAATTGCCGATGCTTCAATTTTAACCTTAAATCCAACGCCGGGATCAATGTCGCTTTCATTATAATATAGTGTCTTGCCTTGGGTTGGTCCTTTTGGTGTAATATAAATTTTAACATTAGCATTTGCCTCTGTGGTTAAAATTTTAACAGATTCTAATTCCCCGGCCTTAATTATATTTGTGCCAGAAACTTGTGTGCCTAATTTTATTTTTTGTCCATCAAGCACATCGGCTT
>JBAXKA010000016.1:0-19318 GCA_037137555.1 Candidatus Moraniibacteriota bacterium | reverse complement strand
ATATTATCACTGGCATTTTTGTGAATTGAAGGAGAGAGCAATTCATAAAAAAGAAAAAGTTCTTTAAAAATTAAATAGCAGAAATAGATTGATTTTTCCCCGTGAGGTTCTTTTTCGAAAAGAAGCTGACGGGGGAAATATCAACAATAACTCTTTTTCTGAAAGTAAGTCGCGGTAAATCCTTGAGCAATGGGACGCGACGAAGGCAATGGAGTTTTGTTGGAATATCGTTTAATAAAAGTCCACTAAAAAAAGGACAGAATAAAAGCGAGAAAGACAAAGCAGAGGAGCCACGGAAAAAGGAAAAAATGTAGTATCCGCTATATGTCCGGCGGGATAGAAAAGGGACGGGAGAAAAGAATGACAAAAATGATCGTTAGTCCAGACGCGGGTATTTTCGGGAGAATGTTTCCCGAAAATTCATTTTTCTTGTTTTTTAGTGCCATGCTGGCACAGGGAGGAGGGAGATCTTTTGATGGTAATTGGGAAGAATGTAGCAAGCTCCTCAAGAAGGAATATGACTGGAGGAGTCCAGTTGATATTCCAGTTCGTCAAAAAGAATACCAGGGGTACAGATTTTCTGCCGGATGTGATTTCGGCGGAGTGGGAACTAAGTGGTACGGATATTCGATTGAAATTTCAGACGGCGCTTCGGCGGAAAAAAAAATATCATTTGATAAATTTTTTAAAATTGAGTTTTTATTAGCAAAGGCTTGGGGCAAGGATGCCCCCAAAAAAATAGGTAAATACGAGAATGGAGAAATATTCGAATACGATCTGGATCCGGCAGATCCGGAGGGCTTAAGAGGTGTATTCGGGTATGGATGGAAAAAAACTGGCATATTTTAATGCCAGTTCGGGTAATCTTCCTGCCCGCAAAACTAGGAAGCAAAACCACTAACACAGGAGAAAGCGCACGCAATGTCGAAGGCATACCATGCCTCAAGCGTTTTCTCCTGCTTTTACCTCAGATCATAAAAAAGTGTTTTGTGGTTTGAGAATGAAAGTTGTTTGACAAATGAATAAACAAAGATTGATTTTTCCCCGCAAGGTTCTTTTTCGAAAAGAATCTGACGGGGGAAATTTCAAGAGGTTTCCGTAAGCCTCAATGAATTACGGACGCGAGCGACTTTTCGAATATCTCCTATAAGTTCAGGTGACTCTGAATGAAGTGGAGAGAATAAAAAAAGTCAGGGATGCGTAAGATCCCAAAGGTGATGAATATGGAAATTCAACACCGAATCGCTCGGGCAATCGGCACGACACGCCGAGTCATCCCTGGATATTTTGAGAAGACCGTTTTACAACGACTTCCAAAAACAGGGGCGGGCTCAGTTGTTGTTGGGTTCGAAAATGCCGAAGAGCTTGAAAAAGCTCTCGTTATTGCTAAGTGGGAAGCATATTCTCACCCAGCAGTAATGGCAGGAACCGAAGCTTTCATTACGAAAGATATTCGGGGATTGCAAGGTATAGTTGAACTTGTCGATCTGCCCACTGAAACTGTTGTCGTCCTTGACGATCGCAAAGACACCGGCAAGGTGTCTGCGACCGTTAAGGGTGTTCGAGGAAAAGATGTTGACTTCACAGTCATCATTCTTGGAATCGAACAGGATGAAGAAGTAGTTTTTACTTTTCATCCCGGCGATCCGATTGTTCCGTCACCAGTCCAGGCAACCCCTGGTCTGCACGGAAAATCGGTAGCGATTTCCGAAGCCCGTAGCATGGGCCTCGATTTCGCTAAGATTATATAGCAATATATGATCGGGTTTCAGTAAGCGCGAGCTGACAGCAGGGTTAGCGTCCTGCATACAGCGCGCTATAAAAATTTCAGCACTGTTGATCGAGGTATGAAATAAACTCGATCTAACTTTTCCCATCAGCTAATCGGGGAAAAGGACAGCAGCGGGGCAGTTTCAAGTCGAAAACTGCCAGGTGAATCCGAAAATTCGGGAGAAATTGTCACTCCCATTCCACGCGCAAACTGGCGCGTAAACCGGAATAAACAAGGCAACCACTACGGGAGAAATTTGGTGACCACATCAAACTTCTCCCCCCTTAATTCAGTTTTTAAAATTAGTTTGAAAGTTGGATTGAGGGAAAGAAAAACAACAACAACAACAAAGGAGAAAATAAAAATGGAAATTACATGTAACACTTGCCCTTTGAGGCAAGGATTTTCAACGAAAGTAGACCATGTCTACTTTCAGGAGTCGCTGACTTCTTGTCACGACTCCAAAAACCCATGCCAGTACCCGCACGTACTGGATGTCGACGGCGAACGCTATGCGTGCGTTCGCCGGAATAGCTGTCCAGCAGTTAGTCTGCTGGACCATTTCCCATCGAAAGATGGGATTACCACATTCATACAGAATGGAATGTGGCGCGACCAATACGAAAAAAAGTGGCGAGACGAATGGTCTCGCCCGTATGAGGACTAAGATTATTTTTCACCGGGTTTTTTAAAAAACTCGGTCGCCAGACAAAGTAAGGCGGGAAACTTTGTTCGGTCTGCTCCCGGGCTAGAAATCAAGGGGAAAATCAATCCGTCAAAGACGGATTGGGCTAGATTGAAAAATCAGCCAACCACAAAAAAGCAAAGGCTCAAAGATTTTATCACAAATCTGCGAGCCTTTTTTATTTTGTAGTTTTGAAATCTGTGCTAAACTGGTGTTAGAAAATTGGTTTAACTAAACTAGATTTACAAAAAAAATATGAAAAATATTTATGACATGATGCCACCAGTTAGAAATAGAGAAAAGCTAATTTCAAAAAAGGAAGTATCAGAGATAGCGAAAGAGAAAGATCCAATCAAAGAAAAAATCATCCAGCTTTTTTTAGACAAAGGTATCTTACAAAAAGACGGAGAAAAGTGGCTATTTGATTATGCACAATATCAAAAAGCCAATATCACAGCAAAACCAATTGATTTAGGGAGGGAAAATGGCGAGAGGCGAACTGCCACCGCTTCGGTTATTTTCGAAAAACTCAAGGACCTAAAAGTGCTTCCGGTTGCTGATAATAACAAGTCTGACGAGCCGTTACCACTGTTTAATATTCCGCAGAGTGTTGACGAAGCGTTTGATCCGGAAAAAATCGCCACCAAAAAATATGTACTAAATTTTTGGGATCTATATCAATCCATCCAAAAAAACCAAGTCACGGCGGAGAATGGCGAACAAATTAAAACGCTCGATCTGGTTTTCGCTACAAAACTTTTTCATGACTTTCAGGCAAAGAGAATTAATGGCAAGTTGATAGTTCTTGATCCGCAAAAAAAAGAAATGGTTAATGTCAGTCTTGAATGGTTAGTTAAAAATATTGGAGTAGATGGATTGGAAAAATCGATCCATGGTTTTTTGCGGGATAATTGTCCTAATCTGCTCGCGAAGGGCTTGGTAAAATATGAAGATTTTTCTGTTAAATCAACTGGTGCTAGCGGAGCATTGATAAGGCAAGAAAAAATAATGGGAAATACGACTTCTTCTAGCGCGAGTTTTGACGGGGTGCAATATTATATTGGAAAAAAGCAGTTTAATTTTGATGGAAAGTCATATCCAACTAATAAATTAAAAGTGGTTTTACTTGATAAAAATACGGGCGGAGTAGTGGCTATTGATAATGGAAAAGAAAAAATAATTTGCATTTTTGATTTTATTTCACAAGAAGAAAAAGAAGCAAAGCACGATCAATTAGAGCAGTATGCTGGACATAAATTAACTCTTTCACAATTGACTCCCAGAACAATAGTTAAAAAAGAAGAAATGCAAAAACGAATGCATCCATGGTTGATATCAGGTGAAAATCCTAAAAGAAAAGATGAAACTTCTGAGCAATATGCCGAAAGGCTGTCCCATATTTCTGATTATAATTATCTCCATCGCATAACAAGAGATTTTTTGAAAGAAACCGGAATGGGAATTCATAATCTTAATTGGCGTGAGCAACAATGGTTGGCGGCAGCAACATTTGATCTAAATACGCAAGGAAGAAAAGAAGACCTCTTGAATTTTACTAAGAAATTCGGTCTTTCTGGATTAAAATCTTTTTTGACATGTGACTTTGATATTGAAAATGGAAAAAAAATTATTAAAATTGGAAATAAAATAAAAACGGAAAAGGCAAGTCTTATTTTTTTCAAACTTTCAGAACTGATTAATCTCGCCCAAGAAAAAAACAAAGAACTTGCGGAAATTATTTTCAAAGACAACACGCAAAAAGAACTTCCGGCTAATTTGCCGACGGAACTTTTGCGCAAAGCACATGCTATAATTTTGCAATTTAGTGCTGAGCTGGAAATCGACAATCAAGCGAGCGAAGAAAAAATCCAAAAGCTTTTGGCGGATTTGGAAAAAAGTCGGATTGATATTGAAATAATTGCAGCATTGCTTGTCGCCACAAAAAAAGAACTGGCAACGCAAAATATTTCGGAAATAAAGGGTGTGGAGTTGGAAGTTGTTGATGGAAAAAAATTGGTAGAAAATGAGCCGTTAGGGGAAAAATTAACAGCGATGTATCGTGCCAATAATTCGCATAAATCGGAAAAAGATTTGGAAAGATTGCTGGGTGATTTTGAAAAACATAAACAATATAATCCAAGATTTAATTTAATCTATTTTGACAGGGAAAATAAAACTAATCCAGAAAAGTCGCTGGATAATTTAGTTGGTTTTATGCGTTCCTCTTCGTTTGATGGTCAAAAAGAATTACCCGAAGGCGAAAGATATTTTGGTGCGATGAATATTGATCCAATTTTGCAAAAATTCTATTTCGGGGAAAACTTTTTGCGTGAGATTATGGAAAAAGAATTTTCCAGCGGTACGAAAAAACTGATTGCGCATGTGCCGGAAAATGGACCATCACATAAAATTACTAAACTTTTAGGTTTTGAAACTGTGACCGAAGAAGGCGATTATCGAGATGATGCGGGCAATATTATCGCGAAGAGGTTACGGGTGGAGTTGGTGAGAAAATAGAAAATTGACAAAAAGCGTGTTTCTTGATATTATTATATATGTTAATATAAAGAAACGATTATGCGATTTTTTGAATTTGAAAAAAGAATGTTAAAATTTCCTGTTTTTAGCTCGATTGAAGCTAAGAACATCTTTTTTGCTGAGCCTAATATTCTTGTTCAGATTGCTTTTTGGACAAAAAAAGGTTATATTAAAAGAATCAGAAAGGGTCTTTATCTTTTAGCTAATGCACAAAATGATACTAACTTATTAGTTCTCGCTTCTAAAATCTATACACCAGCCTATCTGAGCTTAGAATTTGCCTTAAATTATTATGGTATTATTCCAGATATTCCTGGCACCTATACCTCCGTTACTTCAAGAAAAACGCTGACATATAAAAATGAATTTGGCAATTTCACTTATCAAAAAGTTAAAAGCAACTTATTTTTCGGTTATGTTATGCAAAAAGATAGAAATATAGCTTTCTGTATTGCTACTCCAGAAAAAGCAATTATGGATTATTTGTATTTTAATAAAAATAAATTGGTGGTTGAAGAAAAATTTTGGCAAGAGCTTAGAATTGATGAAGAGTTTAAATTTAATTTAAAAAAAATTGGGGAGTATAAAAAAATATTTAATGATAAAAAAGTAACGAGACTAATGGATAGTCTGCTACTTTATCAAAAAAATGCTCGATAAAAACTTTTTAGAAGAGTATATTGAAAGAAATAACATTCCCAATAATCCTCGGCGATGCTTAGTAGAATATTTGCAAGCGGAAATTTTGGAAATTCTTTATGCTTCGAAATATGGCGTGCATCTTTCTTTTCTTGGCGGAACTTGTTTGCGTTTTGCTTATGGGATTGAGCGATTTTCCGAAGATCTGGATTTTGATGCGATAAAACCAGGATTGAATTATGAGGAATTGGCGAAATATTTAAAAAAGAAACTGGAAGATCGGGGATTTTTGATTGATACGCGAGCAAAAAAAACGGAAAATATTTTTATTATTTTCTTGAAATTTTCAGCGGTGATGCAACAAATGGGTTTGACGGAGCTTGCAGATCAAAAAATTAAAATCAAATTCGAAGTTGATCCAACACCGTATAAAAATATTATTTTTGAATCAAAAACAATTTCGGCTTATGGAAAAATTTTCAATATTATTTCTAACACCTTACCAACACTATTCGCGCAAAAGATTATTGCTTTGAAAATGAGGCCATATCAAAAGGGGCGGGATTTTTATGATTTAGTTTGGTTTTTAGCCCAGAAAAATATCGAGCCGAATTATGCTATTTTGCAAGAAAAAAATATTTTTGGAGAAAAACCTGCCTGCCGGCAGGCAGGCAAACAAGAATTGATTGTTGAGTTGAAAAAGATTATTTCTGCCTTAGATTTAAAACAGGCCGTCAAGGATGTTTCGCCTTTTCTTTTTCACAGCGAACAGGCCAAGTGGATTTTAAATTTGCCGGAATTTATTGACAACCTAGAAAAATAAGCACTATGCAAACCGAATTTATTACTGAAAAAATGGAAGAAACAAAAAAACTGGGCAAACTTTTGGCGCAAGAACTTTGTGGCGGGGAAGTGGTTTGTCTTTCTGGTGAACTCGGTGCTGGCAAAACTACTTTTACGCAAGGATTATTGGCCGGCTTAGGGGCGGAAAAACCCTACACGAGTCCGACTTTTGTGGTGATGAAAGAATATAGCTTAAAAAATAAAAATATAAAAAAAATTTATCATTTTGATGCTTATCGTGTTTGTGAAAAGGATTTTTTTGTGCTTGGTTGGGAGGAAATTATGGCCGATACTGGCAATATTTCAATCATTGAGTGGGCGGATAAGATTAAAAATATTATTCCGACGCGAGCAATTTGGATTGACTTTGCATGGCTAGATGAGAAAAGGCGTAAAATCAATTTACAGCAAAAAAACTAAAAATTTGCCAAAATTCGTAAAGCATGCTAAAAATACTTAAGTGTAGTTAGTGTTAATTTATAAATAATTTAGAAACTATTATGCCAATCAAGAAATCAGCGAAAAAATATATGCGTGTAACGGAGAGGAAGACCGAAAAAAATCGCAAAATCAAAGGTGCTTTTAAAAGTGCTATGAAATATACCAGAGAAGCTCTTGTTAAAGCCGATGGTGCTAAGGCAACAGAATATCTCAAGAAATCTATTAAAGCTCTTGATAAAGCGGTGGAGAAAAATGTTATGCATAAAAATACTGCGGCCAGAAAAAAATCGCGTTTAAATAAAGCCGTGAAAGCACTTGTGCTTAAAAAATAGTTTTTATTTTCTAGAGTTCTGCAATAAACTTATCTAAGGCCAGCTTGATGTCAAGTTGGCCAGTTTTTATTTTTGTATCAATCTCACCCAGCTTTTTGTGAATTAAGATTAACTTTTTTTCACCGAAATTTCTCGCTTGACCAAAACTTTTTTTGACAACGAAAGGATGTAGCTTTGTAATTTTAGCAATTTCAAATTCATTGAAAACGCCATTTTCTTGCAATGATGAAATCCGCAAAAGAATTCTAAATTGATAAATAAACATAGAGAAAAGATAAAAAGGATCGTCGCCATTATCGAGATGACGATGAAATAATTCGAGAGCTATTTTCTTTCTGTTGGCGGAAAGTGCTTCGATTGTTTCAAAAATATTATTAGCTAAATTGGCTTTTGTAAAAAGATCAATTGTCGCTGGACTGATTATTTCTGAACCTGAAAAGCTAATTAGTTTTTCAATTTCTTGTGTCAACATTGCCGTATCACTTCCGACATAAATGATGAGTTTTTCCAGTGCTTCTCTGGAAATTGATGCTTCTGGTGATGTTGATTTAATTTTATTTAAAATCCACTGGTTTAATTTTGTTCCGGTGAGTTTTTCATAATTTTGTTTTTTTGCGCTAGCTAATAAAAATTTAAATAAGGCATTGTTTTTTCTCGGCAAAGCTTCTTCCCAGAAAATTATTACGCAGTCAAGATCTGCTTGTAATTTTTTGTCATGCTCCTTAAAAAATTTTAAAAGTTTAGCTTGTTCTTCGCTAGAAGTTTCCGCAATAATTCTTTTTAAAATAATTAGCTTTTTGGATGAGAAGAGTCCCGAGAGAGAACTAGCTGTTTTGATTTTTTCTAATATGTTATCCTTGAAATCTTTGGCATCAAACAAAAACAAACCCGCACCGGATTTGTCATTGAGAGAAAACTTGTTTTTTATTTCTAATACTTTTTCGTATGACCGAAAAGTATCTTCGCCATAGAAAAAAATAATCATCTAGTTTGTTGGCACCCACTTTAAGCTTTGTCCTGGCTCCAGAATCTCAACCCAAATTTGGCCGGGAACAAAAGCCACTTCTTGACCGCTCGCATCATAGAAGAAGAGTTTGCTTTTGGCATCGGATTTATCTTTTTTCCAAGTGCCTGTTTCTTGTTTGCCATTCATATAATAAAAAGCTTCACCAGTATCGGATGTGTCAAACCAAGGATCACCAAGTTGGACATTATTATATTGTTCTCCTTTAATAAGTTGATCGGACTTCGCCATTAAAACCACAATGTTTTTTGGGGCCAGTCTTTTGGAATTATTTCTGTCTGTATCAGCAACTTCTGCCCAAGTTCGCAACCAAGAATTGGTGGCTTTGTCATAATCATATTCAACATCATAAGGCTTAGCAAAAGCGACACGCAAATGTCCACCGGATGGTCTTTGATCAAGTGGTGCTTCTTCTTTGTGTGGATAGCCGACAAATTTATTTTCTAAATTATAGCCAAAATTTTTGGCACCTTCTAGTAACTTAGCAAATTTAGCATAACCAGTGTCCACGCCTCGCGCCATGCCGGTTTTTCGATAACAATATTGTTCCGCTGATTTTCCGGCATCATTATTGCAGTTCATATCATCATAAGTTTTGCTGTTCAAAACTTCTTTGAATTTTTCAACATCTGATCGTCCCCAATGCACAAAAATAGCATCTAGTCCCGCAGCTAAACTAAGAAAGTCATGACGAGCACTTCGCATTGATCCAACATCTTCTGGATCACCACAAACATACACACCCATCAATCGGGTGATTGAAGCGGTAATGACTGGCATTTCAAAAACCATATCAGCATCAGAAAAACCTGAAGCCGGACGAGCAGAAACATCTGCTGGTTGCATCACAGCCACAGCGCGTCTTTTGCGATTTTCGCAAGGCAAGCCAGAGAGATAACTAACTTCTTCAGTATTTCTTGGTCCAGTTGTTTCAATCTTTTGATTAATATTAATCTGTTTTTTGGTTGGCTGTTTATTATTCTTAAAAAAGAAAAACGAGCTAACCCCGATAACAATTATTGCAATAACAACAATAATACTTTTATGCTTTTTTTCCATCTGGTTTTAAATTTAAAAAATTACCTTTTTAGTATATAGTAAAAATATAATCTTGACAAATATTGCACTTGACAAGAATCGTTCTTTGCTGTATTCTGTTGAAACATTTTGTAATTAATTTAATTATTTATTGAAATGATGGAGAATAAAACATGTAATTTTGGAGAGCATTTTATGCTCGATGGGTATCAGGGAGATCCTGAAAAACTAAATAATAAAGAGCTGGTATTGAAAAGCCTTACGGAACTTCCTGAGCTTCTGGATATGCATTGCTTATCAACGCCAGAAATTTATTTTGCTAAATCAAACGATCTTAAAGATCCCGGTGGTTGGAGTGGATTTGTGGTTATTGTCGAAAGTCATATCAGCATCCATACTTTTCCTGCTCGTGGTTTTGCTAGTGTCGATGCCTATACTTGTCGCAATGGAATGGATATCGCGTTTATTGAAAATTATTTTAAAAAAGTATTTAGCTTTAAAGACACTGAGGTCAACTTCGTCAAGAGAGGCACGAAATATCCCGTAGAGGATATCTATAAAGCTTAATTGCAGAAAATATAAAAAATAGTCCTATAAAATGCAAAAATATAAATCACGAGTAGTGCAAGTGGGAAATTTGAAATTAGGCGGAAGTAATCCGGTGCGTGTGCAATCAATGTGCAATACTGACACACGAGATATTAAAGCGACTGTGGCGCAAATTTTGGAACTGGAAAGGGCTGGTTGTGAAATTGTGCGAGTGGCTATTTTGGATATGGAAGCGGCCAAAGCTATTGGAGAAATAAAAAAACAAATTCATGTTCCTTTAGTAGCCGACATTCATTTTGATTATAATTTAGCTCTTGAAGTAATTGCGCAAGGCATTGACAAGGTCAGAATTAATCCGGGCAACATTGGCTCGGAAGATAAAATAAAGGCTGTTGTTATGGCTTGCAAAAAAAACAAAGTGCCAATCAGAATTGGCATTAACGGCGGGTCACTGGAAAAAGATATTCTAAAAAAATATAAAAATAAAGTGACAGCAATGGGCATGGTTGAATCGGCAATGCGACATATTCGGATATTAGAAAAATATAATTTTAAAAATATTTTAATTTCACTTAAAGCTTCTGACATTGAAAGAACAGTCGAGGCTTATCGTTTATTAGCTAAAAAAGTTAATTATCCCTTACATATTGGCATTACGGAAGCGGGAACAACTTTTCGCGGAACAATTATGTCGTCTATCGGCTTAGGAATTTTGCTTTATGAAGGAATTGGAGCAACTTTGCGTGTTTCTCTCACAGCCGATCCAGTTGAAGAAATGAAAGTGGCTTGGGAAATTTTAAAATCTTTAAAACTAAGAAAAAAAGGCATAACCGTAACAAGTTGTCCAACTTGCGGAAGAACTCAAATTAATTTAATTAAACTGGCCAATGATGTTGAAAAGGCTGTTAAGCTTATCGACAAAGATCTACATGTTGCCGTTATGGGCTGTGTTGTTAATGGTCCAGGCGAAGCACGCGAAGCGGATATTGGAGTGGCTGGCGGAAAAGGCATGGGTGCTATTTTCGTTAAAGGCAAGGTAATAAAATCTGTGCCAGAAAAAGATATTCTCAAAACTCTTTTGGATGAGATTGATAGGATGTAATTGATGTGGATGCTCACTATGCACCGTTCATTGTTCGTTCCGGTGGCAACAGAATGATTAACCCACAATGGAATGAGGATCAGAAAACAGCCGAAGGAATCATAATAACTGACGATGATCGATTGGCAGATTTCTATGTATCATTAAGTCTTCTTCAACAATTAGAGAATTCTCAGAAAACATTTAACAAAGAGAACCTCGAAATGGAAGCTCTCATTGATTGTCTAACAGCGATGAAGGAAGAAGATTTCTTTCAAGATGAAAGAATAAATAATAATTTATAAAAAATATGAAAAAATTTCTTGAACCAATAAAAATAAACCTTCCCTTGCCATCTAAAATTTTCTTTGCTAAAATAAACACAGAAAAATAAAAATCACTAAAAAAATCATGTTCGCTTTTCAAAAAAATTTAAATAAAAATAATTTAAAGTTAAATTTAATAGTTTTTAAAACGCCGTGTGGCGTTTTTTTGTCAGCTAAATTTGATTGACAAGCCAATAATTTTCTGCTAGTCTAGTAAGTTAATTTTGTGATTTTCCCTGATTCTAATTTTTATGCTATAATTTTTATGCAAGAAGAATCTGTTGATCTGAGAAAGGAATTGGATGCAATATACACGCCACTGTCAGTGGCAAAAGAAGAAATTTGGAGAAGGTGGAATGATAAAGCGTTGAGAAAAAAAGTGGAGGATTTTTTGGGTGGGGATATTCCGGAAGTGTTAAAAAAAAGTCCACGAGCGTGCTTAGCAAGAAGCATAGCAAGTCCCAATTTTGAAACAACTCATTTTTTAAAATTATCAAAAGAGACTGGCGTAGAGCAATTATTTTTAGAATATTCGAAGGACAAGTTCGTTACAAAAAATTTTGATAAATATTATTTAGGAAAGATGTATTTTTACGGTGGCTCTGGAAAAAACGGTGGAAGTAAGTTATCTGCATTGAAAGTATTAAATTATAAAAACAACAATGATGGAAAAAAGATGTATGAATTGGAAACAGTTTGGGGTAATAATTTAGCAGATTTTCATCATCAACTTTTAGATAGTGCGGATAATGATTATAGCTTAAGCAGATTGGATGTTTCAGATTTTTTTAAGAGTGTTGGTTTGCATGCAGAGGAATACTATCCATATTTTCTTGCATTATTTATTTGTCATGGGGTTTTGTTTGAGAATTATTTACTAAGCAATGAGCAAGCAAGATTCGTAAGAAATGTTTTTTTGCCAAATTACAAAAAAGTTCAAAATATCTTAGGATTAAAACCACTAATTGTTCGACTTTTTTCCAACGAAGAAGAGGCTAATATATATTGGAAATATTATCCAGAATCAATGAAAAATAAAATAAACAAAAGATAATTTACATAATAAATAATAAAAAATAAAAAATATGGATTTTAATTTAGTAACAAAGTCGGCTGTGTGCTATTCTTATGTCCAACAAAATTCCGTTATTCTATATTATTCGCACATCCCAACCGCAATAATAGCTTTGTTGATGGGATTATTTGTGTATTTTAAAAGTAAAGACACCGAACTCCCTGTAAATAAAATATTTTTATTTATGTCTTCGTCATTTTTTTTGTGGACGGCTGCGGATTTAGTTATATGGTTTAGTTATGATACTAGTATAACTATGTTCACTTGGGCAGTTGTTAATTTATTTGAAGTATTAGTATCGTCTAGTACTTTATATTTTTCATATGTTTTCTTAGAAAAAAAAGATGCTCCATTTAAGTATAAATTTTTAGTGCTTACACTGCTAGCTATTTTTGTTGTATTGCTCCCAACCAGCTATAATGTAAATATATTTGATAGTTTAAATTGTGAGGCAACACAAGGATTATTGGTGTATTATTTTTATTTTCTCGAGTCATTATTTTTTGTGTGGTTACTGTTCTTTCTGGTTAAAAAGATAATAAGTCTAAAATTTGAAGAAAGAAAAATAGCAATTTTATTTTCCGTCGGTGTCATATGTTTTCTTGCTTCTTTTTCTGGTGCTAATGTCATCGCTAGTCTTACTGAAAATTGGAAAATTTTGCAATATGGCTTATTTGGCATGCCAATCTTTATATGCTTGCTGGTTTATCTTATTATTAAATTTAAAGCTTTTGAAATAAAATTGATTGGAGTGCAAGCGTTGGTATTTGCCCTCATTATTCTTATTGGCTCTCAATTTACTTTCATTAAAACTGATATCAATAAAATCCTCACTGCTATCACGCTTCTGCTTGCAACAACATTTGGCTGGATCTTAGTTCGTTCGGTTAAAAAAGCGATCAAACAGAAAGAAGCGCTAGAAATGGCCTATGGAGAAATTGAAAATCGTAATAAAAAATTAAATATTGCTAATAAAGAAAATATTCACCAAAAAAATCAACTCCAAAAACTTTCCAACAACCTCATCAAAGCTAATATCGAACTTAAGAAATTAGATGAAGCTAAATCAGACTTTGTTTCCATGGCTTCTCATCAACTCCGCACACCACCAACACCGATCAAAGGTTATTCCTCAATGCTTCTTGAAGGTGCTTATGGAAAATTAAATTCAGAACAAGCCAGGGCAGTTGAAAATATCAACAAGGCCAATAATCAACAAATCGAATTTGTGGAAGATCTACTTAGTGTCTCTCGCATTGAATCCGGTAGCACGAAATTTGAATTTAAAAAACAACAAATTGGAACAATCTGTCAAGAAATAGTGGACAATCTCACATTTAAAGCTAAGGAAAAAAATATTTTCCTCAAATATGAAATTCCTGCTACGCCATTACCTGAAATAGATATCGATGGCATGAAAATTCGCGAAGTGTTATCTAATTTAATCGATAATGCTATTAAATATACGCCAAAAGGAGGCGTAACAGTTTCCACTAAGATATGCATAAAAAAAATATGTGCGAGAGGAGCAAAATGCTTAAAAAAACCACATATCAGAATTACAATCTCCGATACTGGCATTGGTATTCCCGCCAATGAAATCCCGTATCTTTTTATAAAATTTTCTCGTGGCAAAGATATTTCCCGACTCAATACTGGCGGAACAGGACTGGGACTTTATGTTGTAAAAATAATTACAGCTGCCAACGGTGGAAAAGTTTGGATTGAATCGCCAGGAGCTAATAAAGGCACGAAGTTTATTTTGGAGTTGCCGTTGGAGCAGGAAAAGAAGAGTGTGAAAGGGGCTGGGAAGGGAAATTGAAATAGTAGACCTCTTGTGAAATAAACTACAACCTTTTAAAATTATAAATTCCAGCAATTAAATTAAATCTCAAATTGTATCTCTTTCTCCGATTACGATATCTTATTGTACAATCACATTCTTGTCGTTTCGGATCGAGCGATCAATGCCTTTTTATTTCAGATAAAGTGATGCTTGGCGGAAATATATTGAAATTAATAAGCAAGAGGAAAAAACAACTAGAACGCCCAAACTTCCACTATCGAATTCTATTTCCGTTTGATTACTTACTCGCAATCTGTTAAGCTTAATGGAAGATTTTTGTTATGATTAAAACTATTTTTGATAGAAAAAACTTAATTAGTCAATTGAGAGCTATCCATGGGGGTGCTGTTTTTGAGCGTGGTGAAGAGTATTATCGAAGAAAATTAGTGGGAGAAATAAAAATTCTCGATCATCGTTCCAAAGAAAAAATTAAAATTAAAGCTAGTGTCTATGGCACAGAAGTTTATTTGACAAGTTTGGATTTTAATTTATTGACAAATAGATTTAGTCAGGCAAGCTGTAATTGTCCATATGATAATGGCGAGTGCAAACATAGTGTTGCTCTGGGTTTGCAGTTTGTGGATATTTGGGAGGAATTATTTGAGCGGGATAATAATTTTGAAAACTTTGAAGCAATCAAGCAGGATCTGATTGATTTAGCGGATAGCTTAAATAAAAAAAATAAATACAAAAACACAAAAACAAAGCAACAAACCGAACTGGTTTATGCTTATGCTGATGACGAGTCGAACTATCAAGAAGCGAAAGTGTCGGCTGTTTTTGATGATAAAGAACTTAAATTAAAAAAACTTTTACAAACAATCGGTATTGATGTTGTTGGATTATCACCAGAAGTTTTGGCAGAGCTTAAAAACAAGTTGATTAATAAATCCGAGAAATCCTCACAGGCAAAGCCGATTGATTTGCTTGCAATCAAAAAAAAGCAAGTCTCGCGCAATATTGCTCAAAAATATTATTTACTCCTAGATACTCAATTCACAGTAGAATTAAAAATTATCAGAAATGACAGTGCGTATGCTTGGGGAAATGAAGCGAGAGTTATTTTAAGTGAAGAAGCGAATAATTTAACTGTTCAGCAAAAAACACTTTTGGAATTTTTGCAAAAAGTAGATTTCTGGAAAGAGCGACAAGATTTTGATTGGGGAAAATTATTAGAGTTGGCAAGATTGTCAGAGTTGCCAATTTTTTTGAAAAAGAGCTCAGGCAAACGCCAATTATTTTTTGCCAAAAGTTTTCCCAAAATAGTGGCAGAGCTTTATACTAAAGAAAATAATAGTTTCTATAATCATGGCGAAACTGTAATGCAAACGGATTTTGTTTTTAAGTTGCCAGAACTAGTGCGAGGAGATGCGGGTTTAATTTTTTGCGGAAAAGAACAACTAATCAAAATCACTAAAAATCAAATAGAAATTCATCCGCTTTCATCGGCATTAGTGAAAATAGTGGGGCGTATTTTGGAAGCAGTTGATGAATATAATGAAGATGACGAATGGGAAGCTGAATTTAGTGATGAAGAAATTGTTAAAATAAATTCAATTAAAGCGGAGGCACAAAAATATTTTGAACTCAAAACGAATTTGCCGGAAAAATTTGAAATCAAACGCTATACTAAAAATAGTCCGGTGATTGTGGTGGATTATGATGTAATGAATCACGATTTGCGTGTGCAAGCGACAGTCGATTATGGTTTTTCCAAAATTGATGTGGCACATACGGTGCAAAAAAGTCTCCGTGGTGGCACAGTTAGTTTTCATAAAAATAGCTTGAGAAATCGAACAAAATATCACTTGCAAATTGTGGGAAATAAAATTTATTATGCCGTTGCCGATCACCGAGAAGAGAAAAATTTGTTTTTATTATTTCACTATGCTGAGAAATACGGCTTTACTAAAAACCTGAAATGTCTGCGTGCCGGTGCCAAGAAAATTTCAGATTATCACGAAAAGCATTGGCCACATATCAAGAAATTAAATTATCCGGTTGAGTTTGTGCGTGATGAGTTAAATTTTTTTGAAGAAGAATTTAAGGCGAATTTTGATGTGGATATGAACGCCGAAAATGATTGGCTGGCATTTGATGTGGATTGTTATTTGGGAAAAGATCGTATCAGTTTGGCAGATTTAAAAAATTATCTTAAAAATAAAACAGAATTTATTCGCACAAACGATGGGCGAATGTTGAAAATTTCCAATTGGGAAGAGTTGGAGCGATTTATTTTGATGTTAGAAAGTTTTTATCAAAAAGAAAATGGCAAATTTGAAGGTCGAGCTTATCATGCACCAGAGTTGGAAAATGTTTTTGCTAATTCTAAATATTATAGTGCCAAAGTGGCAGAAGGTTTCAAAAATTTTATTTCCGAAGCGCAAAGTGGAAAATTATTAGAAAAAGTAAAATTACCCGCGAGTATTAATCAAACTTTGCGAGACTATCAAAAAGAGGGCATTCATTGGTTTCATTTTTTGCGCAAATATCGTTTTGCCGGAATTTTGGCCGATGATATGGGAACGGGAAAAACTTTGCAAGCCTTGGTGCTTTTGGAAATGAATAAAATAAAAAATAAACCATCCATTGTCGTTTGTCCTAAGACGCTGCTATTTAATTGGGAACAAGAAGCGATCAAATTTTTTCCTAATTTGAAAGTTTTGATTGTGGAAGGTCAGCCAAAAGATAGATTAAAAAATATCAGTCAACTAAAAAATTATGATTTAATTATCACCTCATATCCGTCAATTAAAAAAGATGGTGAAATTTATGCGAAGCAAAAAATAAAATTTAATTATTGTTTTTTGGATGAGGCACAATTTATTAAAAATCACAAAACACAAAATGCCCAAGCAGTGAAAAAAATTGATGCTGATTATAAACTAGCATTGACGGGAACGCCTTTGGAAAATAGTGTTTCGGAAATTTGGTCGGTCTTTGATTTTTTGATGCCGGGATTTTTGGGAAATTATAATCATTTTACCAAAAGATTTTTGACACCGATTATGAAAAAAAATGATGCTCAAGCCTTGCAAGATCTGCGCAAAAAAACAGAATGTTTTATGTTGCGACGAACAAAAAGCGAAGTGCTGAAAGAATTGCCACCGAAAATTGAGCAAACAATCGTTTCCGAATTATCCGCAGCACAAAATATTTTATACCAAGAAATTCTGGCTAATGTGAAAAGTGAGATCGAAAAAACTGTTTCGCAAAAAGGTTTTGCCAAATCACAAATCCATATCTTAGCCGGATTGATGAAATTGCGACAAGTTTGCAATCATCCAACCCTACTTTTGAAAAATAATGATTATACTAAATATGAATCAGCTAAGCTGGAAAGTTTCAAAGAATTAGTCGCTGAAATTATTTCTGCTGGCAGAAAAGTGCTAGTATTTAGTCAGTTCACACAAATGCTGGATATTTTGGCAGATGTTTTGGCAAAAAATAAAATTGAGTATGCTTATCTCTCAGGAAAAACAAAAAATAGAAAAGAAATTGTGGAAGAATTTAATACGAGCGAGCAAAAAAAAGTTTTCTTGATTAGTCTGCGCGCCGGTGGCACAGGTTTAAATTTAACTTCGGCCGACAATGTGATTATTTTCGATCCGTGGTGGAATCCCAGCGTGGAAAATCAAGCAATTGATCGCACACATCGCATCGGACAAGAAAAATCCGTCAATGTCTATCGCTTAATCACCAAAGGCACAATCGAAGAAAAAATTATCAAACTACAAGAAAAGAAAAAATTTCTATTTGATAATCTCGTCGGTGAAAGCAAGGATTTATTTAAAAAATTAACTTGGGACGATGTGCGTGAGTTGTTTAAATAATTTTAAAATTAGATGAACATTGATTTAGATAAACTAGAAAAAAAGCCAGCTATTTGGCAACTGCAGATTTCTTTTAAGTTTGCTATTTTTGTGATGCTAGTTTTATCCGCCGGCGTGCTTTGGTTATTGCATAAAAATTGGCAAATTGTTTCTGAACAAAATTATCCAGCTACAAATATTCCCAGAAAAACTAAAATTAAAAATTCGCCAGAAGTTCCTGAAAAAGTGGTTTGGCGTTTTATTCCCG
This sequence comes from Candidatus Moraniibacteriota bacterium, assembly GCA_037137555.1. Lineage (GTDB taxonomy): Bacteria > Patescibacteriota > Minisyncoccia > Moranbacterales > UBA2206 > UBA9630. The sequence goes on along the minus strand of JBAXKA010000016.1, from coordinate 1,050 downwards.
GACCATTTTCCATGGAACAAATTAAAAAAAATGGTTGCGTAGCCGATGGCTTTCTTTCTGGCTATGGTGATAAAACAGCTGAAATTTCCAGAACAATCGAAAGATCAAAATGCGTTTATTTGCATCGAGCTCTGGAAACTTGGCTTCGTCCACCAGATTTCGAAAAGGCAGTGGAGATTATGAAAAATGTAGATAAAAAACCAATTGTTTATGGTATGTTTTTGGCGGAGGCAATTTCAACTTGGCGAAAATATTCCGATCCAACTTGGGATCATAAATTTGAATTTGAAAAAATGTGTCGAGGCAAAGACAAAAATCGTTGGGAGAAAAAAAGTTGCGTTCCTTCAATCGACAAACCGGAATATCGCCGATATTTAAAATCAATCACGCAACGAGCGATGGATATTGGCATCCAAAGTTTTTTATTTGGTCAACTGGAATTGCAAGATGAAAATCCGAATTTTGATAATACCCAAATTAAAATTGTGCTTGATGAAATGCGAAAATATGCCAAAGAAAAAAATATGCAAATTATTATCGGCGCGCAAACCAATACAATTACGGATGAAAAATATTTGCGTTTGTTTGATTATATCGAAGGCGGAGTGGGAATTGATGCTGATGGCACAGTCGAAAATCAACCATGTTCCAGCAAATTTTCCAGTTGCTGGGCGTTGCTTTGGGATAAACGCTATAGCGCAAGCGCTAATAATGTTTTGTTGCATTTGGATTGGAGTGGTTTGACTTGGGATGATATGGGAGTTTTCGCCAGAATGGATCAGGACACCAGAATAAAAACTTTAAGCAATTTATATCAAAAATTTACCAAACAAAATATGGGATTTCTGATGCCATTTCTGGCAGTGCTTAATCATGAAAACGCAGGTTGCTATGGTCCAAATAAACATTTTTATTCCCCCAGTAAAAAATATCGGTGTGATGATGAAGATCAGATTAATCAGATTATGGGGAAGGGGAGGTGAAACTAAAATTGGGGTATTTGACAAGAAAGTAGCTTTCAACTATTATGGTAGTATAATACATAAAAAG
>JBAXKA010000015.1:0-23058 GCA_037137555.1 Candidatus Moraniibacteriota bacterium | reverse complement strand
GGAACAGAAACCTGCACCTTCACGCCATACAATGGAGCAACTAAGGGAGCAGATTGCTCGGCAACTGTAACAGTCAAAAATTCAACTACTAGTAACACAGAAGAAAAGCCGATCTGCGAAAGTCTAATTTTCAATCCAGCATCAATTAAAGTTGATGAAGAAACAGAAATAGCCTGGCAATTCGGTGGAGGCTACACAAAAACTACACCAACTAAAGTGCAATGTTCCTTATCCATAACAGAATTAACTTCAATAACTGGTATAGAAGAACACGGAACTCTTCCAACTGGAAATTTCAATAAATCAGGCACAGATATTTGTAAAATTTATTTCAATGATTCAACTACGCCAGCTTGTGAAAGTAATGCATTAGTGGTTAGTCCAGCAAACTCAACTTCTCCCACATCAACTCCCACACCAACACCTAATTTATGCGGAAACGGCAAAAAAGATACAGGAGAATCTTGTGATCCCAAATCAACCACTTATGATTGTGCTGAATCCAGAGCAACTTGTAATGCAAAATGTCAATGTATTCAAAATCCAACCCCAACTCCACAAAATTCAAGATCTTGCCAACGAGATAATCCTGATTGTGAAAAAGTAACTTGTAATAATGTTTATTGTTTTGATGGATGTGGGAGAATAAAAGGGACGAGGGTGTGTGATGGAAAAGGGTAATTAAAAAATATATGCAAAAAAATAAACTAAAAAAAACAGTGTTAGTTATTGCCATTTTGGTTTTGACTGTGTTTGATATTAAAAGCTATCACGAAAAAGTTTTTGCCGCTGATGGCGCTGAGGATATTCAAAATAATATTGAAAAAGCACAAGATAAGGCGACGGCAGTAAAAAAAGAATTGAGCACTTCTCAAACGCTACTTCAAAAAAAGAATGTCGAACTAGGAGTAACAAAAACTTTATTACAAAAAACACAAGGTGAAATAGTGCGAAAAGAAACAGAGGTCAAAAATTTAAATCAACGCATAAAATTAAATCGAGAAATGCTGTTAGGTTATATTCAAGAGGCTTATTATGCCGATGAAGATCCTTTTTCTAGCTTATTAGTAGGAGAAAATAAGACTTACGGCATGTCAGGTGATTTTGATCAAATTTTAAATGTTAACGAAAAAATAATATTTACGCTTGATGAAATAAAGAAACTCAAAGAAGATGTTTCTAAAACAAAAGAAGAGCTTGATAATAAAAAAGAAGATCATGAAAAATTAATTTCTGTTCAACAAAGTCAGCAAGTGGAAATAAAAACGGATATCAATGAGGCGCAGGCCACATTGTCGGAGTTAAATGCTAAGATTAATAAATTAAAAAGTGAGTTATCGAGTTTATTAACCGAATCTGTTAGTTTTAAAAATGTAACAGACGCTGCGACATTTGCGTCTAAGGTGACAGGCATTCGCAAGGATTATTTATTAGGTGTTTTGGTAGTTGAATCTAACTTGGGGCGATATACTGGTGGTTGCACGGCTGATAAAAGTCGAATGAGCACTTATCGGTTAGATATTTTTAAAGATATTTGCAAAGAATTAAAATATGATTGGAAAAGTCGAAAAGTTTCTTGTCCACCAAGTGGTTATAAGGGAACGGGAGGTGCAATGGGTGTGGCACAATTCATGGCGGATACTTGGTCTGGTTATAAAAGTTCGATTGCTTCTGTAACAGGACACAATCCACCTGATCCTTGGAGTCTTACGGACGGCGTTGTGGCTATGGCACTTAAATTAACAAAAGTTGAAGGAGTAAAAGAACATAAAAAATCAGCTGAAGCTAAAGCTTATTGTGTTTATTTAGCAGGTGGCAATTGGCCAAGTTATTGTGATTCAAAGGGCGTTAATTATGGCGAAAAAGTTTTGTATTGGGCAGATAATTATGAGCGGGTGATGAATTAGCGTTTCAAAAATAAAGTTATGGGCTATACTAAAATATGAACTTGAAGATAATAACCCTAAATCATGAATATCTCACTTAAAATCGATAAAATTCGCACACTTTTTCGTAATAACGGATTTTTTAGTAGTGTAAAAATAATTTCCGTTTATGCTAAAAATTATGCAAGAGCTTTGCGTGTGCCAGCTGGCGATATTCTTTTTATTGCTTCCGGCGTTGGTGATAGTGCTCAATATCGCACGGAGAATGTGGCGGAAGAATTAAATTTGCATAATCTTCACGCATCAGTCACTATTTCTGACAATCCTAATCTGCTAAAATTAGTCGATCAATTTAAAATATTTATTTTTCACAAAACAATTTATACTTCTAGGATTGCCGAAGTGATTGAAAAAATAAAACAGCAACAAAAAGAAATTATTTTTGACACAGATGATCTGAATTTTGATCCGAAATATACAAAGCAAATAGCTTATTTAAAAAATGCCGGAAAAACAGAACAGGCACAGCTGGCAAAGGGCTTGGGGCGAGAATTTCTAGATGATAACTATATAAAAACTATAACAACCACCACGAAATATCTGGCTAGAATACTAGAAGAAAAAAATAAAAAAGTTTTTGTTGTGACAAATAAGGTTTGTAATGCCGAATTAGACTTGGTAAATAATATTTTAAAAAATACAAAAAAAACAAAAGCTAATTTTGTTTATCTTGGTTATTTTAGTGGAACGGCTAGTCATAGCAAGGATTTTGCGACAATTACGGATGCCTTGATGGCGGTGATGCAAAAATATGAAAATACAAAATTGATTCTGGCTGGACCACTAGAACAAAATAATAGTTTAGATAAATTTAAAGACAGAATTATTATCTTGCCATTAGTGCCGAGAGGCGAGCATTATAAAAATATTTGGAAAGTGGATATTAATCTGGTGCCATTAGAAGATAATTCTTTTTGCCAAGCTAAATCAGAGTTGAAATTTTTTGAAGCCGGGATATTGGGCATTCCGACAGTGGCTGTTTGCAATGAAACTTTTGTCGGAGCGATTGAAGACGGCGTGACTGGCTTTTTGGTAAAAAATAAGTTAGACTGGACAAAGAAAATCGGACAATTAGTTGAAGATAATAATTTGCGAAAAACAATGGGCGAAAAAGCCCGAGAAAAAACACTCAAAGATTATACGAATAAAAATAGTCATAATGAAGAATATTATAATTATTTAATTAGCAGGCTAAAAATATGAAAATACTTATAACGGGAGGAGCGGGATTTATTGGATCAAATTTGGCACAAAAATTATTGGCACGAAAAGATGAAGTGGTGATTATTGATAATTTTAATGATTATTATGATCCAAAATTAAAACAAGCTCGGGTTAAAGTTATTCTTAAAGATTATAAATTTAAATTATACAAAGGCGATATTCGCGATGTAGCACTTTTGGAAAAGATTTTTAAAAAAGAAAAGCTGGATAAGGTTGTGCATTTGGCAGCGATGGCTGGTGTGCGATATGCAATTGAAAATCCCTTAATTTATGCTGATGTGAATGTGCTTGGCACGACCAATCTTTTGCAGATGAGTGCTAAATATAAATTGAAAAATTTTGTGTATGCCTCATCTTCTTCGGTCTATGGGAATAATAAGAAATTGCCTTTTTCGGAAACTGATTCTGTGGACACGCCAATTTCTCCCTATGCTGCAACTAAAAAAGCTACAGAATTAATGGCACATGTTTTTTCGCATGTGCACGGACTGCCAACAACTGGTTTGCGATTTTTCACAGTCTATGGACCATGGGGCCGACCAGATATGGCACTATTTAAATTCACTAAAAATATTCTGGCTGGATTGCCAATTGATGTCTATAATCATGGAAAAATGAGTCGTAATTTTACTTATGTAGATGATATTGTTTCCGGAATTATTACGGTGCTCGATGCTAACTTGCCCTGTGGAGTGATGAATATTGGTGGAGATAAAGAAGAAACACTTTTGCGTTACATTGAAGTTTTGGAAAAAGTCTTAGGAAAAAAAGCACAAAAAAATATGATGCCAATGCAACCAGGCGATGTGCCTTCAACTGTGGCGGATATTAAAAAATTAAGAAAATTAGGCTGGAAACCAACAACACGAATTGAAGAGGGAATTGAAAACTTCGTTACTTGGTATCGGCAGTATTACAAAATAAAATAAATATGCTCAAAAAAATCAGAAACAATGCGTTTGCTTGGAATAGTTTTGTGCTTTTCTCTGGCAGTATGGTGAATAACATTTTGAGTTATATTTTTCATCTTGTCGTGGGCAGAATGGTGAGCGTGGAAGTGTATGGAGAAACAGAATCCTTGATTTCGCTTATGACGATTATTGCTGTTCCGGCTGGAACATTAGTGATGGTGATGACAAAATATGCCGCAGAATGTAAAGCGCAAAATGATAAAAAAAGAAGTTATGAACTTTTGTGTTATTTTAATAAAAAAATAATGCGTTATGGTGTGCCACTTTTCTTGGTGACAATTCTGCTTACGCCATATATTAGTCGATTTTTAAATATCAAAAGCAATATCCCATTGATTATTGTTTGGGTGTCAATGCTTCTTTCGCTTTTTTCTTCTGGCGTTTCTGGCACGCTGAGTGGTTGGCAAAAATTTAAGGAATCTAGTTGGGCGGCAATTGGTGGTGGTGCCTTGAAATTAATTTCCGCATTGGTTTTTATTGCCTTGGGAATGAAATTAAACGGATTGATGTTGAGTTTTTTTCTTTCCGCTGTTTCCACTTATGTAATCGCGCTTATTTGTCTTAAATTTATTTTTGTGGAAGGCAAAAATGGCAATCAAGAAATAACTAAACTGGATTTTGGACCAATCAAAAGCACAATCGCTACTTTTTTTATGGGCAACTTAGCCATTAATGCTTTGGGAAATTTAGATATGGTTTTGGCAAAACATAATCTTAGTAGTATTGAAGCTGGACAATATGGAGCACTAACAATTGTCTCTAAGATTATTTTTTTTGCAACCGGTGTGATTGCCTCAGTGCTTTTTTCAATGTCAGCGGAGCATAATCATAAAAAAGGTAATACAAAAAAACTTTTTCTGCAGGCTTTTTCTTTGATGTTGGGCGTGTCATTGATTGCCACGACAATTTATTTTATTGCACCAAAACTAATTCTATCTTTTCTTTTTGGTGCAAAATACGATGGCGTCTCAGCTTATCTGGGTTGGTTTGCTGTTTTGGTTGTGCTATATTCGATGGTAAATTTAACTTTGCAATATTTACTTTCATTGCATAGAATTAAAGTTGTATACGGCATGCTCTCGGTGGCTGTTTCATCTGCGGTCGCCATTCTCTTTCTTGGTCATACGATTTCTGCTATACTAATCATAGGCATCATCGCTCAATGTGCAGCATTATTAAGTGCCGTGCCATTTGTGTTTAATTCGTTTAGGCAGAATCCGAAATAAGTTTAAAATAAACTTAATATCCAATGACAAAAAAACAAAAAATAAAAGTTGAGGGCATCGAAATAGTTACCTTTACTAAAAATAGTAGTGATTATATTTCCCTGACCGACATAGCCCGACACAAGAACCCAGCCTTTCCAGCTGATGTTGTAAAAAATTGGATGAGAACTCGTGGTACAATAGATTTTTTAGGATTATGGGAGAAATTACATAATCCAGTTTTTAAACTGGTCGAATTTGACCAGTTTAAAAATGAAGCAGGAGTTAATTCTTTCGTGCTACCACCACAAAAATGGATAGAAAAAACTTGTGCGATAGGTTTGATTTCGAAGTCGGGAAGATATGGTGGTGGCACTTTTGCACACAAAGATATTGCCTTTGAGTTTGCTTCCTGGGTAAGTGCTGAATTTAAGTTATACTTGCTAGTTGAATTTCAAAGACTTAAACAGGATGAAAATAGTCGGCTAAAACTCGAGTGGAGCTTTCAAAGAACTTTGGCAAAAATTAACTATCGAATTCATACTGACGCCATAAAAGAAAAATTGATTCCGCCAGAATTAACTAAAAACCAAATTAATATGCAATATGCCAGCGAAGCGGATTTGCTAAATGTTGCTTTGTTTGGAATAACTGCAAAAATATGGCGAGATCAAAATAAAAAATCAGCTGGAAATATTAGGGATTATTCTTCACTTGAACAGTTGGTAGTTCTATCGAATCTGGAAAGCATAAATGCTATGCTGGTTCGTGATGGGCTATCCGCCAAAGAGCGAATTCAAAAATTAAATAGTATAGCCATAATTCAGATGAAGTCACTTTTAGTAAGCAAAGAAACAAAAAAGCTTGAATCATTAAAATAAAATACAACCTTTTTGACTTATTATGCTAAATAGCTATACTAAAGTAATAAAAAATACAATTTATCAAATTTATGCAACCAGAAAAAAAATTACTTTCCATTATTGTGCCAGTCTATAATGAGGAAAAAAATATTCCGCTTTTTTATGAAAAAATTCAAGTGATTTTGGATGGGCTAAATTATGCGTGGGAAATTGTTTTTGTTAATGATGGCAGTTGTGATAAAAGTATTTTGGAACTAAATAATATTTCTGAAAAAGATTCGCGTGTGCAAGTGATTGATTTTTCGCGTAACTTTGGTAAAGAAATTGCCGTGACAGCGGGAATCAATAATTGCCAAGGCGTTGCATGTATAATTTTGGATGCTGATTTGCAGCATCCCATTGAAAAAATTCCCGAGTTTATTGAAAAATGGGAAGCGGGAGCGGAAGTGGTTGTTGGTGTGCGAAAAAAAAATAAAGGTGAAGGTTTCGTGAAAAAAATCGGTTCCTATTTTTTCTATAAAATGATCAATCGAATTTCCGATATGGAAATTGTTACTCGAGCAACAGATTATCGTTTAATCGATCGTGTTGTAATTGATGCATTCAATCAGTTGACAGAAAAAAATCGTATGACCAGAGCTTTGATTGATTGGCTTGGTTTTCGACGAGAATATATTTATTTTGAAGCAAATGAAAGAATCCATGGCGTCCCAAGTTATAGTTTTTGGAAATTAGTGCGACTAGCTTTTAATAGTATGATTGCCTTTAGTCTTTTTCCCTTGAAACTAGCAGGCTATCTCGGAGTGATTATTACTTTTTTTTCAGGACTACTGGGCATTTTTATTATGGTTGATCGCTATCTAACGAAAGAATTGCATTTTTCCGGATCAGTTATTTTGGCAGTTGTCATTTTATTTTTAATCGGCGTGGTGCTGGTGTGTCTTGGACTAATCGCACTATATATTGCCAATATTCACGCCGAAGTTACTAATCGACCGATGTATATTATTAGAAAAAAAAGATGGAAATAAGAATTGCTAAACATGCTGGTTTTTGTTTTGGTGTTAGGCGCGCAGTTGATCTGGCGGAAAAGGCATTAGAAAATGGTCAAAAAGTTTATTGCATGGGATCATTGATTCATAATCAGCAAGTGATTGAAAAGCTTGAACAAAAAGGCTTAGTAACAATTAAAACTATTGATAAAATTCCCAAAGACGCAATCTTTCTTGTCCGTAGTCATGGAATTGATCCTGAAATTGTGCAAAAAATAGTTGAGAGAGGCAATGCGATCTTGGATGCGACTTGTCCTTTTGTGCGAAAAGCCCAATTGGCCGCCGCCGAATTTTATAAAAATGGTTATGATATTATTATTTGTGGCGATCCATTGCACGCCGAAGTAATTGGCATTAATGCCTGGACAAATAATTCGGCAAAAATAATTCATGATGCTGATGAAATAAAAAATTTAGAATTTAAGACAACAGTGGGCATTATCAGTCAAACAACGCAAAAAATAGAGTTATTAAAAGAGGTAACGGCTGAAGTATTAGAAAAAACTAAACATGTCATAATAAAAAATACAATTTGTTTTGATAGCTCAACAAAGCAAGCTGAAGTTTCCGCGCTGGCAAAAGAAGTTGATTTAATGATTGTGATTGGCGGAAAAAATTCCAGCAATACCGGAAAATTAGTGCAATTAAGTCTGGCACAAAAAACCACCACAAAGCACATTGAAACAGCCACTGAATTACAAACAAGTTGGTTTAAAAATATTCAAAAAGTAGGTATTTCCGCTGGTGCTTCCACCGCACAGTTTTTGATTGATGAGGTGGTGGAGAAAATTAAAAAAATATAATTTTGAAATATTTTTTTCATTCAATTTATTTAAGCAAAAACAAGTAATTATCAATTCTCTTGTTTCGCAAGTAGGACATTTTTGTATAATTTTGACAAAACGAAATCGGTTATTGACTAATTTTTTTTTTGCAGATATGATTTATAAGTAATGTGCGGGGCGTTGTGTAATGGTAGCGCGCTTGGTTTGGGACCAAGTAGTCCGAGTTCGAGTCTCGGCGCCCCGACACGAAAGCGGGTGTCGTATAGTGGCTATTATATCAGCCTTCCAAGCTGAGGAGGGGGGTTCGATTCCCCCTACCCGCTCAAGATAAAATAGAAATCTCCGAAAAGAGGAGGTTTTTGTTTTTTTATGGGTCATTATGTGTAATAAATGCGAGCTAAGTTTGACAGCTTAAAAAGAAGGTGCTAATCTGGGCGAAGAATAATTAGTTTAAAATTAAACTTATGAAAAAGCTTATTGGATTGAGTCTGGTGCTTGTCTTAGCGATTTTCGTGGTAACCTCGATTGCCTTGGCAGATTATGGAAAAAGCAATAGTCTCGCTGGAGTTATTAAAGAATATAAAACTTTAAGACCATTATCCGGAACAACCGTGAAATTATATGATAGTTACGGAAGATATAAACGCTATAAAAATTCTGATACAACTAGCTTGGCGGGTAAATATAAATTTTCCGATCTGAAAGAAGGTACCTATACAATAAGTGTTGTGAAAAATGGTTATCGAAATCCAAATGATATGAAAAAAAATGTTGTTTCACGAGTTATCAGAGTTGATGGAAACGATCGCAAGAATTTATATTTGCAAAGAATATAATTTAGTTGAATTTTTTCAAAAAAGTGTCTCATTGTGAAATCGGACACTTTTTTATTTTATGTAAAAAATAATGCCTATAAATCAAAAAACTTACTTTAAAAATAACAAGCAAACTCTTGCGTTTTTGATTGTGTTAGTTTCAGCTGTAGTATTTCTTTGTGATGATAATTATGCCAAAAAACAATCAGCAATTGATGGTAAATTGGATCTGCTTGAAGAGATCATTCCGGTTCAATGTGAAAAAGGCGTTTGGACTGAATTTCCCGATTTACTAAATTCTAGTCAGTATAAAAAATTTAGCAGTGAAGAAAAATTAAATTATAATAATAACAAAAATATTTTTGTTGGCACAATAAATGCAAATAAACTTTTTGTTACGGATAAAAATTATTCTTTGGATTTTTTCAGAGACAGAGATGTGCAGGTGGAGGGCTATGGTCTCGAAAATAATAATATTTATATAAAAAAAATAAAATGCGTGGGGATAGAAGCGGATAAAAATATTATTCAAAGCAGAAAGGCATTGATGAATTATATGCAAAATAATATCAACAAATTAGCCATAGAAAAAGCACTTCAAAATGATTGGCAAATTGAAACATTTTATTTTGTGAATAATGCGGATGTATATGTTCAATATGAAACAACTGGATCGATCTTAGGAGAATCGCCATATGCTTCGCGTCTTTGGCTGGTTCGAGTTTCGGATATAAATAAGGCTATTCCAAAAATTAAAACTCTGGCCTATATCCAAGAAGATGCCGAAGATCCTTCAAAAAATATTATCAAACAAGGAGTTGATTTGTATAAAGATGTTAAAAATTTAACTATTTATGAATTTGATGCCAATTTAAAACAATGGGTCTTGCAATAGTTTTTTAGAAAAGGTAAAATAGACTTGTAGTATAATTTTTTTATTGTTAAATAATTATCATGTTAAATTCAAATAAAACAATGCGATTTTATCAAAAGAAAAGTTTTAAAGTAAGCATGCTGATTTTAGTGCTTTTAATTGTTGGCGGTGGAATTTTTGTTTGGAAAACTGATCGTGTTTTGACACAAGTTTCCGGTGGTGGAATTTTGGGAAGCTTATCCCATGTTATTCCTGGTGCTAAAAATGAACTTAAGGGAGAGACGGACGGACGAATTAATATTGCCATTCTCGGTATGCGAGGAGCGAATTTGCCAGGAGGTGGAACGCTAGCCGATTCAATCATGGTGGTTAGCATTATTCCAAAAGAAAATAAAGTTTCTATGATTTCTATTCCGCGTGATTTATATGTGACTGTTCCTGGCACAAACGATAAACAAAAAATTAATGCGGTACATGCTTATGGAGAAGAAAATGGTCAAAAAAAAGGTTTGGAAAATATGAAAATTGTGATAGGTGATGTGTTGGGTTTGCCGATTCATTATGCGGCGAGTATTAATTTTACCGGATTCAAACAACTCGTTGACGCAATTGGTGGTGTAGCGATTACGCTGGATAAGCCATTTGATGAAGCAATGCAGTTCAATGAAGAACATGTTTGCGATTCTTTTTTTACAATCAAAACAGGCAATTGGGAAAATAAAATAGTTAAGAGTCATGAAACGAATGCTTTGGGAGTCTCAGTTGTTGTAAAAAGAAAAATTCCAAAATATCCACTTTGCACTGCGCCAAAAGATATGCTTGAATGTGGTGGGGAATTTAAATTGCCAGCGGGAAAACAAACACTGAATGGCGAACAAGCACTTTGTTATGTGCGATCGCGAAAAACTTCTAGTGATTTTGAGCGAGCCAAAAGACAACAGCAAGTTATTCAATTAGTGAAAGAGAAAATGCTTAGTGTTGGAACATTGACCGATTTTTCTAAAATAAACGGCATGTTTAATAGTCTTGGTGATAATGTGCGAACGGATATGCAACTTTGGGAAATGCAAAAGTTTTATGATTTATACAAAACTATTTCTGAGGCACAGATCTATCAGCGAGTCTTGGAAAATTCAGAAGAAGGATTTTTATATAATCCGGAAATGGGCGTAGCAGGATATATTTTGCTTCCGATTGGTGATAATTATAACAGAATTCATGAAATGGCCAGAAATATTTTCACAATTGCTCCGCAATCAGATATTAAGCCCAAATAGATTATGGAATTATCCATTATAATTACCAGCTATAAAAATCCAGAACTCTTAAGGCTCTGTCTCCAGTCTATTGAAAAAAATTATACGGGCAGTGATTATGAATTAATTGTTTCCGATGGCGAAACAGAAGAAGCGACAGCGATGATGCTGCGAGAAGATTTTCCAAAAGTAATATTTATTTCTTCTCAGGCGAATATTGGTTTTGGCGGATTGGTCAGCTTGGGTTTTGAAAAAAGCTCTGGTCAGTATATATTGATTCTCAATAGTGATGTTTTAATTAAAAAGAAGGCCATTGAAATTCTTTTGGATTATATAAAAAATAATGCCGAAGTTGGAATTGTTGGGCCGCAATTATTGGGTTTTGATGAAAAATTTCAGCCATCTTGCTTTCATTTTTACACACCGCTAACAATTATTTACAGAAGAACATTTTTGGGAAAGTTTAATTTTGCCAAAAAACATTTGGCTAATTTTTTGATGCAGGATTTTGATCATAAGAGTATTGCGAATGTTGATTGGTTGATGGGATCGGCCTTAATGACAAAAAGATCAGCGATTGAAAAAGTGGGATTAATGGATCCGCAATTTAAAATGTATTTTGAAGATACTGATTGGTGTCGTCAATTTTGGGAAAAAAAATATCGCGTTGTCTATAATCCAACTGCACAAATTTATCACTATCATGGAAAAGGTTCGGCTGGAAAAAGTATTTGGAAAACACTCATATCAAATCGGCTAGCCTGGATTCACATTGCTAGTGCCGTAAAATATTTTAAAAAATATGCAGGAAAACCACTGCCTAAAAATAACTAAAAATTATGCAAGAAATTAAACAAGAAAGTGCAGAGGAGGATAAAAACATCAATACTATTTATGTTTGTCCTGAAAAAGAATTAAAATATAACAGAAAAATATTTAAGAAAAGCTTGACGATTTTGTTTGTGGTAATGCTTATTATAGCAAGCTACACCGTCGGTTTTAGTCGAGGAAATAAAGATAATCCCAGTAGTTCAAAAAATATCATACTCGATCAGGCAATTTTGGAAAATAAAATTTCGAAAAATGGTGTGGACTTTGCACTTTTTTGGAAAGTCTGGGATATGGTTAAGGAAAAACATATTAATCATAATGATTTGAATGCACAAAAAATGGTGTATGGTGCAATTTCAGGAATGCTTAAAGCGACTGGTGATCCGTACACTTCTTTTTTTGATCCGGAGGCAAGCAAATCTTTTGCCCAAGATTTAGGTGGAAGTTTTGAAGGCATTGGAGCAGAGCTGGGAATTAAAGATAATCTATTGACGGTTATTGCGTCGCTTGATGGATCGCCAGCGCAAAGAGCCGGATTGCGAGCGGGAGATAAAATTTTGAAAATAGGAGAAAAGATTTTAGCCGATATGACAATTGATGAAGCCGTAACTTTAATTAGAGGAAAAAAAGGAACAGAAGTTAAACTATTTGTTTTGCCAGTAGGTGAAAAAGAAACAAAAGAAGTTGCGATTATTCGTGATACAATTGAAGTCAAAAGCGTTAAGCTTGAATTTAGGGATAATGATATTGCCTATATTGAAATCACAAAATTTGGAGAAAATACGGACAAAGAATTTAATCAAGCTGTGAAAACTATATTAGCTAAAAATGCCAAGGGCATAATTTTAGATTTGCGAAATAATCCCGGTGGACTTTTGGATAAATCAATTTTGATTGCCAGTCGTATGATTCCTTTGGGAAAAGTTGTGGTTACGGAAGAAGATAGCACAGGAAAAAAAGAAAATTTTTCCACCGAGGGCGGAGATGTGCTTAGTCGTATTCCTATGGTGGTGTTAATCAACGAAGGCAGTGCCAGCGCTTCGGAAATTTTGGCGGGAGCTTTGAAGGATAATCAAAATATAACATTGATTGGAGCAAAATCTTTTGGTAAAGGCACGGTGCAGGAGTTGATCGGATTGTCTCAAGGTGCTAGTGTTAAAATTACTGTGGCCAAGTGGCTCACTCCAAATGGTGAATATATTATGGAAAAAGGCATCAAGCCGGATGTCGAAGTTGAGATGACCGCAGATGATTATAAAAATAATAAAGATCCGCAATTTGAAAAGGCGATGGAAATAATAAAAGATAAATTAAAATAATATGCAAATTATATTACTCCAAGAGGTTAAAAATTTAGGCAAGAAAGGGGAATTGAAAAATGTTTCTGATGGTTATGCGCGGAATTTTTTATTTGCCAAAAAATTAGCGGAAACAGCCACCAAGGAAGCGATTGAAAAATTGTCCGTGCAAAGAAAAAAGGAAAAAATAGTTGAGCTGGAAAGTTTAGAAAAAATAAAAAAGCTGGCGGCAGAACTGAAAGATAAATTGATTGAAATTAAAACTAAAAGCAAAGAAGGCAAATTATTTGGTTCAATTTCCGCCAAGGATCTTGTGAAAGAATTAAATCTTGCCGGATTTGTTATTGCAGAAAAATCCATAATACTGCCAGCGCATATTAAAGAAATCGGGGAATATGAAATAAAAATCAATCTCGCTCAAGGCGTCGAGACAAAAATTAAATTGAAAGTTTCCCGAGAAGCGTAAATATTATTTTAATTTTTCTATAAAAAATTATGAAACAAAATCGCAAATTCATATTTATCGTCGGGGGAGTGATGAGTGGAGTGGGAAAAGGGATTGCAACCTCATCAATCGGTATAATTCTAAAAGCGCGTGGGCTTTCTGTCACGGCAATTAAAATCGATCCCTATATTAATGTGGATGCTGGCACAATGAATCCGACTGAACACGGAGAAGTTTTTGTGTTAAATGATGGTTACGAAACCGATCAGGACATGGGAAATTATGAAAGATTTTTGGATATTACCTTGCCCAATGATAATTATATGACCACCGGACGAGTATACGAATCAGTTATTCAGCGGGAAAGAAATCTGGGTTATAATGGGAAATGTGTAGAAGTTGTTCCACATATTCCACTTGAAGTGATTGAGCGAATTGAGAAAGCGTCTGAAAAAGCCAAGTCAGATGTAACGCTAATTGAAATTGGTGGAACAATCGGTGAATATCAAAATATTCTTTTTTTGGAAGCAGCACGCATGCTTAAAATTAAATATCCGGAAGATGTCATGTTTGTGATGGTGAGTTATTTGCCAATTCCCTCAAAAGTGGGAGAAATGAAAACTAAGCCAACACAATATGCCGTGCGCACACTTAATGGTGCAGGCATTCAACCAGATGTGATTATTGCCAGAAGTGAAACTTTTCTTGATCAAAAACGCAAAGAAAAATTGGGAATGTTTTGTAATATTTCTGAACGCTATGTTATTTCTGCACCGGACGCCGATAATATTTATGAAATTCCAATCAATTTTGAACGAGACGATTTAAGTCGCTTGATTTTGAAAAAATTAAATTTGCCAGAAAATAAAAAATCGAATTTGAAAGATTGGCATGATTTTGTTGATGGTATTAAAAGTGCTAAGGAAAAAATCAAGATTGGCGTCGTGGGAAAATATTTTGGTACAGGCGATTTTGTTTTGTCTGATGCCTATATTAGTGTTATCGAAGCCATCAAACACGCTGCATATAAAAATAAATTAGTGCCAGAAATTTGTTGGATCAATAGTGAGCTTTTTGAAAAGGAACCAAATAAGCTGGAAGATTTAAAAAATTATGACGGGATTATTGTTCCTGGTGGTTTTGGTTCTCGAGGAATTGAAGGAAAAATTAAAGCTATTCAATTTTTGCGAGAAAATAAAATTCCTTTTTTGGGACTTTGTTATGGTATGCAACTAGCGGTTATTGAATATGCCAGAAATGTTTTGGGCTTGAAAGATGCACACACAACTGAAATTGATCGCAAAACAAAAAATCCTGTGATTGATATTATGCCAGAACAAAAGAAAAATTTAGCGGATCATAATTTTGGTGCCACGATGCGTCTTGGTGCTTATCCGGCGATAATTAAAAAAGGCACCGTTGCTTATGGCGCTTATAAAAAACCAAAAATTTCTGAGAGGCATCGTCATCGCTTTGAAGTTAATCCAGAATATATTGAAAGAATTGAAAAAGCTGGTTTAGTTTTTTCTGGCAAATCTCCTGATGGAAAACTAATGGAAATAGCTGAGTTGCCTGTTAATATTCATCCTTTTTTTGTCGGCACACAATTTCATCCCGAATTAATTTCCAAACCAATCAGTTCGCACCCGTTGTTTTTTGAGTTTGTGAAAGTGTGTCGGAGGAATAAGGGGAAATAAATTTAAAATTATGAAATTACAACAATACTCAGTTGAAATAGACGGAAATGAGATAAATATAGAAGTTGCTCGTTTTAGTAAAAAGGATGCTACGACATTTAAAAAACTTTTTGATATATGGGTAAAATTAAACAATGGTCTTAGTAAATATGGAAGAAAAGTTAATATTCCTGAAGTTTTATCTGAGGGTATGTTTTGTATATTTTCAGATTCTGTTAGATATCAAAGAAAATTAAAAGGAAAAGGATCTGCCTCATTTGATACTATCAATTTAAAAACTGGAGAAAGGGAGCAGATTAAGGCGAGTAGTATTGAATCTGATTTAACTTCTTTTGGACCAAAAAGCGAATGGGATAAACTTTATTTTATGAATTTTTATAACAACGGAAATCCCGATGGAACATTTGATGTATATGAAATACCTAGTCATTTAATATATGAGCACAAAGTAAACAGTGGACAAACAATGAAGAGTCAACAAGAAGAAAAAAGGCGTCCAAGGTTTAGTATTATGAAAGATATTATTAAGCCAAATAAAATAGAACCATTGGGGGAAAATATTAAGACTTGGTGATCAGATTATTGCTTGCATTATTTTTTTTGCCACAGCTTCAATAACTGGAACACTTACAGAATTCCCTGCTTGTTTATAGAGTGCAGAATCGGCCAAATTTTTTGGGAGTTTAAAGGTTTCAGGAAAGCCTTGCAATCTAAAACATTCAAGCGGAGTTAATTTTCTAATTCCTTTCTTATCTTTAATAATGGGAACATTGTGTCCACCCATACCCATATTTGCAGTGAGAGTTGGACATACACCCTTTTTATTTTCACGAACATACTGCCTTCTCCATTGATAGACTTTTGCTTCTTCTGTTACGGAGCCTTTTAATTTTTGATAAAGAGGTTTGTTGTTGTAATAATATTTTTCAGGGACATTTTTTTCAAGAAGATCGGTAACTCCTATGTTTAATTTTTGTTGGTCTGGAAATTCAAATTTTTCCGCATAGTGTTTATTTTTAAAGCCTACTATATATATTCTTTCTCTGTTCTGTGGAATATTTCCATATTCCATTGTGTTTAAAACTTTAGCTTTTACTGAGTAGCCTAAATTTTCCAATGTTTGAATAATTATTTTAAAAGTTTTTCCCTGATCATGTCCTTTTAAATTTTTTACATTTTCAAGGAGAAATCCCATCGGTTTGCGTGCTTCTAATATTCTTGCAACATCAAAAAATAAATTTCCTCGATCTTTTTTATCATCAAACCCTTTTTGATATCCTGCTATTGAGAACGCCTGACAAGGAAAGCCACCAAGAAGAAAATCAAATTCTGGCAAATCATCAATTCCAATTTTTCTCAAATCCTCTACGATAAGTTTTGATTTTTTGAAATTTAGGTCATAAGTATTTTTGCAATATTTATCAAAATCATTAGCAAATACGGTCTTAAAACCAGCATTTTCAAAACCAATTCTTATCCCGCCGATTCCTGCAAATAAATCTAATGTTTTGAATGTCTGTTGTTTAGTTTTAATTATATCATTTTCAAGATTTCTTTTTATTTCAACAACAACACCTCTAATTTCAACTTCTTTTCTAAATATGGGCAACATTGTCTGATTTGCTGGTTGCAAACGAAATCTATTTTTTTCTTGATAGATTTTTTTTAAGGTTGCTTCATTGTCATCAATTATTGCG
This sequence comes from Candidatus Moraniibacteriota bacterium, assembly GCA_037137555.1. GTDB lineage: Bacteria > Patescibacteriota > Minisyncoccia > Moranbacterales > UBA2206 > UBA9630. The sequence goes on along the minus strand of JBAXKA010000015.1, from coordinate 6,099 downwards.
ACAACAGTTTGTCCATTTTCAGCAACGGATTGTTTTTTGATAATAACAATATCTCCGTCAAATATTCCCTCATCAATCATGCTGTCGCCTTGGACTTTGAGAGCATAGTATTCGCTGGCTTTATGTGGATTTTTTATGGTGAACATTATTTTTTCACCTCTCGTTTCAATGGCTTCGATTGGTTGTCCTGCGGCAATTATCCCAACTAACGGTATTTTTACGAGGTTGCATAAACTTTTCTTTCGTAGTGTTATGCTTCTGGCGGAACTGCCATCTTTATCTAGAAAATTTTTCTCTACTAAGGCTTGAATGTGTTGGTGTACGGTTGAAAGAGCGGAAAGTTTAAAGTGCTTTTTTATTTCCTCAAAAGTTGGTGAGATTTTATGATCTCTTAAATAGGTTTGTATATAATCTAGAAATTGCTTTTGTCTTTTTGTTAGTGTTTTCATATGATTTTTTTAAAATTAAGTTTATTGTTAATTTATATCTTTAGTATAACCGAACATTTACCGAAGTGCAAATATGAATTATAGTTGACTAAAAATTCAAATGTTGCTAAAATTATACGATAAATTATTAATTATTTTTTTTAAAAAAAATATGAGAAAAATAGTATTAGCAATGCTGGTTCTGATAGTATTTGTTGGGATTGGATTTGGAAATAACCATGCTTACGCAAAAAAGAAAAAAGCGCCTTCATTGAAAGAGCGAAATAGTGTTACATGCACTGATCCTGATGGTGGTAAAAATTATTACAAAAAAAGTACTGCAAAAGGGGTTTATGCAAATGCTTTTAATATAAATGGTCATGGTTCGATATTTGGAAAAACTGCTTTTCCTGGTGACTCGGGAATGAAGCGAACTATATACACAGACTATTGCGCAAATTCAAATCAACTAAATGAAGCTTATTGTGTTGGTGGAAAACTTGAATCCATAGGACTTGAATGTCCAGGCGGATGCAAAAAAGGAGCTTGTAAGAAATAAATGATCCGAGTCAGAGACTTGAACCGACAGTGGAATAAGGGGAAATAAATTGTTAATAAATTTAATAAAATAAATAGTATGAATAAATTTGAAAATAGTTCAAATCATCAAGAAATAAAAGAAATTAAAAAAGAAAAATTAGGGATTTATTTTAAAAACTTTCCCAGTTTTCAAATGGATGTAATAATAAAGAATGAAAAAGTATTGGAAGTGCTAAGCGATGTGGATGCTGATGGCTTTATTTCTTATGGAAAATATGCCTTTGAAGAAACTTTGGCACCATTAATTAATGCCGGTGTCGAAGTTTATTATGAGCCATGGACAACAAGTGATGATGAATATGCAGATGATATTGAAGGGCGCATATTTATAAAAAAAGAAAGTATAAATAAGGCTATAGCCGAAGGCAGAATTACAATTTATAAAAATGAAGATGGGGAATTGGTGATTGAATGAACTAGCTAATACTTTTATGGATGATGACTTACTGATTTGGGGAAAGGGAAAATTGAAGATGTTAAAAAAAATATTTCTCACAGCAACATGGGGGATGTTTTTTTTAGTTTATTTTAATATAAATATGCCAGTGATTTCTGCTAGTGATAATTTTGATGCTAGAAAAACAACTTTCTTCAAGTTTGATCCGATGGAAAAAATAAAAAATAAACTTAAAAAACCCGTGCCAGTAGATAATCTTGAAAATAGTCAAGAAAAGATTTATCGTGAATTAATAGCAAATAGTCCACTAGAAGAAATGATTCCGTTTATGCTGGACTGCGATAGTGAGACAACTGCTTTTCTTATTGCAATTGCTAAAAAAGAAAGTGATTGGGGACGACACGCCCCAAAAAAAGCTGGTAATGATTGTTTTAATTATTGGGGTTATCGCGGAACCTATAATCAAACAATTTCTGGTTATAGTTGTTTTGATTCGCCGGAACAAGCAATTTCTGTTGTCGGGGAAAGAATTAAGGAACTTTTAAATAAAAAAATTAATACAGCAGAAAAAATGGTGATTTGGAAATGTGGATCTGATTGCTCCAAGCATGATCCAATTAGTGTGCGTAAATGGATTTCAGATGTGGCGGTGTATTATAAAAAAGTAATGCCCGATATAGCGTTTGACAATAAACAATCTTATGAGCTATAATATAAAAGTTAAGTAGGAGATGATTCAGGTTCGCGAAAGCGGGCTTTTTATTTAAATAATTTTAAAAATAATATTATGCAAAAAATTGGACACATTCGAAAGCCAAGAAAAGTTAAAGAAGTGATTGCCCCAGTAGCTATTGATTTCAATACTGCAATTACAATGCTTTGCGAGGAAAAAGGAACTTCCAAAGACAAAGTGATTGAGACAATTTCCGCTGCTCTTGCGGCAGCTTATAAAAAAGATTATGGCAGAAGAACTCAAAATATTCGAGCTGAATTTGATGTTGTAAGTGGTGGTGCAAAATTCTTTTTGATTAAGGAAGTTGTTGATGAGACGACAAGAGAATTTGTATTCACAGATTCAGCAGATGATAAAAATCTGGATAAATTTCATGCAGAAAAAATGCAAAACTATAGAGAAAGATTGCGAAAAGGACAAACGCATGAGGAATTTGAAGAAACAAAAATTGCGCGTTACAATCCAGAGCGAGATTTAACATTACCAGAAGCGAGAAAGATTAAGAAAAAAGCCGAAGTAGGAGATATTATTGAAATAGCTTTGCCGGAAGAAAAAGATTACGGTCGTGTTGCAGCTCAAACAGCTAAACAAGTAATCGTTCAACGAATTCGTGAAGCAGAAAGAGATTCTATGTTCGAGGAATATAAAAGTAAGGAAGGCGAAGTGATTAGTGGTGTCGTGCAAAGAATGGAAGGACGAAATGTTTTTATGGATATTGGAAAATCCGTCGGTATAATTTTTCCTGGTGAGCAAGTAAGGAATGAGAACTATCGTATTGGAAAAAGAATGAAAGTTTTTTTGGTGAAAGTAGATGTTAGCGCAAAAGGTCCGGGCATGATACTTAGTCGAGTGCATCCGGAAATGGTGCGAAAATTGTTTGAATTGGAAGTGCCAGAAATTTTTGCGGGAACGGTAGTGATTAAAACAATTGCTAGAGAAGCGGGCGAGCGCACAAAAGTTGCAGTAGTTTCAACAGAAGAAGGGATTGATCCGATTGGTTCTTGTGTCGGACAAAAAGGTACAAGAGTGCAAGCAGTTATTGATGAATTAGGTGGAGAAAAAATTGATATTATTCTTTGGAATGAAGATATTGCAAAATTTATTGGAGCCTCACTTAGTCCAGCAAAAGTTTTGCGTGTAGATATCGATGAAGCAGAAAGAAAAGCAACTATCGTTGTTCCAGATGAGCAATTATCCTTGGCGATTGGAAAACATGGACAAAATGTTCGCCTAGCGGCAAAATTGACTGGTTGGAAATTGGATATTATTGGTGCTGGAGTTATCAAAGAAGCAGATGAAACAGAATTGATAGTTGCAGAAAACACGGAAATAGTCGAATAAAAAATAAATAATTATTTAAAATTTAATTTTATGAATCTATGGCATGATGTTCCTCTGGGGGAAAAAGCTCCCGAGCAGTTTAATGTAATTATTGAGATTCCTAAAGGATCAAAAAATAAATACGAAATTGATAAAAAAACCGGTTTAATTAAACTTGATAGAGCAATGAAATCAGCGCAAGATTATCCTTTTGATTATGGTTTTGCTCCACAAACACTTTGGGATGATGATGATGCACTGGATGTGATTGTGCTTTCCACCTATCCCTTGATGACGGGTATTTTAGTTGAAGTGCGACCAGTCGCAGTAATGCGGATGATTGATACGGGCGAGGGAGATGATAAAATAATCACTGTGCCTGTGAAGGATTTGCGCTGGACTGAAGTTGGGGATTTGGAGGATATTAACAAGCACACAATAAAAGAGATTAGGCATTTTTTTGAAACCTACAAAACTATTGAGGAAGGTGAGGAAGTTGTCATCTCTGGTTTTGAAGGAAAAGTGGCTGCAATGGAAGCGGTGAAGAAAAGTGTGGAATTATATCAAACTAAATTTGCGAAATAAATCTATGATCAAAAAATTACCTAAATCAAAAATTGAGATTGAATTAACTGTGGAATGGAAAGATTGGGAAAAATATATTTTGCCAGCCGTGGCGGAAATTTCAGCCGAATTTAAATTTTCAGGATTTCGTCCAGGAAAAGCTCCGCGAAATTTAGTGGAACAAAAAGTGGGCAAGGAAATGATTCTTAGCCATGCGGCCGAAAAAGCGATTAGTAAAAGTTATTCAGATTTTATTGTGAAAGAAAATTTAGCAGTTTTGGGCAGTCCGAAAGTGGAAATTGATAAAATAACAGAAAAAGAAGCTTTAATTTTTAAAGCCATTGTTGCCGTGATGCCAAAAATTAGCGTGGATAATAAATATAAGGAAGCTATAAAAAAAATCAATGCAGATTATCAGAAAAAAACAAGTGAAATAGGCGAAGATGAAATTTTATTAGAATTAGAAAAAATTGCCAATAGTCGCGTGAAGTTGGTAACTGTGCGACGACCGGCAACTAATAATGATAGCGTTGAAATTGATTTTGAAGTGAGCGTTGATGGAAAACAAATTGAAGGAGGAATGAGCAAAAATCATGCACTCGTTATTGGTAAGGGCGTTTTCATTCCCGGATTTGAAGAAAATTTAATTGGCATGAATGAGGACGAAGAAAAAGAATTTGCACTGACTTTTCCCAAGGAATATCATAAAAAAGAATTAGCCGAAAAAAAAGCTAAGTTCAAAGTAAAAATGAATTTAGTGCAAGAAAGACAATTGCCGGAAATTAATGATGAATTTGCAGTGGCTTTGGGAAAGTTCGAAAATCTGACTGAACTTAAAAAAAATATTCAAGAAGGTTTGGAGCATGAGAATACGCATAAAATAAAAGAAGAAAAGCATACTAAATATTTGGACGAGATTGTGAAAAATCTAGAAGGAGAATTGCCAGATGTGCTTGTTGCTGATGAACTGAATCGCATGGTTCAAGAATTTGAAGGACAAATTCAATCGACTGGAATGACTTTGGATAATTATTTAGAAAAATTAAAAAAAACCAAAGCAGAATTAACCAGCGATTGGGAACCGCAAGCCGAAAAAAGAATTAAATCTGCATTGGCCATCAAAGAAATTGTCAAAGCCGATGAGATTAAACTGGAAACAGAAGATGTCGAAGTAGAAATGAATAAGACCTTGCAATATTACAAAAATGTAAAAGACTTTGAAAAAACAGTTGATATGAAAAGACTATATGATTATGTCAAAGGCACATTGGAAAATGATAAAGTGTTTGAGATGTTGGAGAAATTGTAGGGTTTAAGATTATGAAAAACTTTATTAGCAATACTGGAGCAGAAACTCTGAAAAAACGGCTTGTCGAACTTATTTCAAAAAGCCAAGAGTTGAAATTCTTGGTTGGCTTTTTCTATTTTTCAGGTATTCGTGAATTGTATGAAGGTTTGAAAAAAAATCCAGATGTTTCTTTGAAAGTTTTAGTTGGACTAAGTATTGATGTGCAAAATTATGGGCTAGTAGAATATGCGGAAAAAGAAAAATTTTCTGATGAGGAAAAAGCATGTAATTTTTTTGATTCAATAAAAAAATCCCTAAACACGGAAAATTTTGATAACAAGGAATTCTATGAGCAAATAACTTATTTCATAAAATTGATCAATGAAAACAAATTGATCATCAGGAAAACATTTGAGCCAAATCATTCAAAGTTATATATTTTTAAACTAGATGAAAGTCAAGTTGGAAAAAGAAATTTGTTTATTACCGGCAGTAGCAATCTGACTAAAGCGGGAATTTCTACACAAAATGAGTTTAATGTTGAAATAGGTGATTATGGAGTTGAGGAAGCTAACGAATATTTTGACAGTCTGTGGGAAAATGCGGTTAAAATTTCGGAGTTTACAGATTTAAAAAAGAAACTCGTAGAAGTAATTGAAAAAGAAACTTTAATTAAGGAAATTTCTCCCTTCGAGGCTTTTTGTTTAGTTTTGAAAACATATCTTGATTCCTTTGAGCAAAAGGAGGTTGGAGGAGTATTGATTAAGAT
>JBAXKA010000014.1:0-23796 GCA_037137555.1 Candidatus Moraniibacteriota bacterium | reverse complement strand
GATTGTGAAAAAACCACCTGTGCGTCTAAGTTTTGTAATGATGGTTGTGAGATGATGAGAGGGACGAGGGTTGGGTGCTAAATCTTTTGCCGAGCAATAATCGCACCATGAATTTCTTTTGCTCCGGCAGACTTCAAAATTTTCGCACATTCAAATAGTGTTGCTCCTGTTGTGGCGATGTCATCAATAAGCAAAATATTTTTGCCAGCGATAATATCTTTTGCTTCAGGAGCAATCATAAAAGCATCGTTAAGATTATTTAATCTTTCTTGATAAGTTTTTATTTTCATTTGTGGGCTAGTTTTCTTTTGACGAAAAACTAAATCAGTGCGAACGGGAATTGTTATTTTTTTGATTAAGTTTTCGCTAACAGCATTAGCAAGAAGTTCAGCTTGATTAAATCCACGCCATTTTAATTTATGTTTATGAATCGGAATTGGGATAATAAAATCTGGTAAAAAATTATTATTTTTTAATAAAGCTCTTGCAATTATTCTTCCTAACGGTACACTCAAACTAAAAACAAAATTATATTTAAACAAATGGACAAGTTTTGATATATTTTGATATTCCGTGGCACAAATAAGTGCCTCAAGTGCCAGTTGAGATTTCTTGCATTTTCCACAAACAACACCACTTATTATAATTTCTTTTTCGCAATAAGGACAAAATTGAAAAGAGAGCAGCGGAAATTTTTCCACACAATCATCACAGATCCGGATATCTTTTTTATGGCAAATTAAACAAGCGATAGGGAAGAGAGCGTCAAGAAAAAAAGTATTTATTTTTTGCAACATAATAAGTGGTCTTTGCATTTTGAATAGTCTATTTTTTTTGTAAAACATTTGTCGATGAATTCAAGAATTTAAAACCCCTTTTTAAATCATATTGGCGAGAACTTCATTTGGGGTTAGATAATTAAGGCATTTTCTTGCTCGATTGTTTAATTTTTCTTGTATCTCCTTGACATAACTTTCTGTAATCATATCAAGGTTGGACTTTTTAGGGAAATACTCTCGAATTAGTCCATTGAGATTTTCAACTCCGCCTTTTTGCCAACTTGAATATGTATCACAAAAATATGAAGGAACTTCGGTTTCTTGGTGCAATGCATTTTCGCTTCCATTATCCCGAGTAATCGTGAACCATAAATCTGCCGGCAATGATTCAATACTGTCTCTGAGAGCCTCCTCTGAAGCCTGAGCTGATTTATCCTCACATTTGTGCAATCTGCATATACTTTGCTTTTTCTTTCTTGTTGAACTGATAAAATATTTTTGCCCCTGAAAATCACACTGTCAGTTTCCCAGTCACCAAACCTTTCTCGAGTGGCAACAATTTCTGGTCTCTGTTAGTGTTTTTCTTTCTACGCTCGGCATAACTTTGGGCATCAACGGCACAATATGGCAGAACTTCACCCGTATTTCTTTTGACTTCTTTTCTGATAACGGAATAATCCCTGCCTAATTTTTTGGCTATCCAAAGAATCTTCTTTTTCATTCTCAGATATGTTTCAATCCTTTCCCTCTCAAAAAAGGTTAATTCTTTTCCTTTCGGCATATTCATGATGGGTTAATTTAGTTAACTCCATATGATAGCAGAAAAAGGGCTTCGGGGTTTGAATTCAGGATGTGATGCGCTTTCTTTACTAAAAGTGAAATTTAAGTTAGAATGAAGAAGCTTTCTAAAAAATAAATTAAAAAAAATAAAGTTATGGATAAAAATAATCAAAAAAGAATGATTATCGGTTTGATTTATGCGGTGTTTTTTCTGGCGGTTAGTTGGTTTTTTTATTCTCTTTTTCGGACGAAGCCAACTTGTTTCGATGGAACAAAAAATCAAAATGAGGAAGATGTTGATTGCGGTGGTGTTTGCCTAAAAAAATGCAAAAAGATTCAAGCGCAAGATTTGACAACAGGAGACTTGGGTGTTGTTGAGAGTTCCATTGCGGGGGAATATGATTTTTATGGCGCAGTAGCTAATCCCAATAATGTTTATGGTAGCAAAAATTTTATTTATAAAATAATATTTTTAGACGAGACTGGCTCTGTAATGACGGAAAAACAGGGCAGTAGTTTTATTTTGCCCGGCGATAAAAAATACATTATAGAAAATAATATTAAGTTGACGAAAATGCCGGCTAAAATTCAGTTTTCAGTAACTGATTCGGCTTGGGTTGAGTTGGATGATTTATATGAAAAACCGGATCTTAAAATAATAAACAAAACTTACAATGAAATTAGTTCTGGTGTTGGATTTTCTGAGGCAAAAGGCTTATTGCAAAATAGAAGTCCATTTGATTTCGCAATTATAAAAATAAAAATAATTGTCAGAGATTCGGCAAATAAAATTATTGCTCTTAATGCCACGGAAATGCGAACAGTTAAATCTCTAGAGGACAGAGATTATCGTGCTTTTTGGTTGGGGCGTTTTCCCGGTGAAGTGGCTAATGTTGAAAATCAAATTGAGGTAAATGTGTTTGATTCTGAATCTTTTGCGAAAAGATATTTTAAGTCAGAAAAATTTCAGCAAAATTGAAATATATATGCAGAAATTCTTTAAATTAGATTGGGTGATATTGGTTGTAATAACCTTGCTTTTAGCGATTAGTTATTTAGCACTATATAGTGTTTCTCGTGGTGATTCTGGCATAGATTTAGGTAATTTTAGAAAACAATTAATTTCTGGTGTTATTGGTATTGTGATTATGTTTTCAATTGCGTTCTTTGATTATCGCGCACTAAGTTTTTTTAGTACTAAACTTTATTTTGCAACAGTAGTAATTTTGTTTGCCGTTTTATTTTTTGGCACAACTATCCGTGGCACAACTGGCTGGATTGGTTTTGGTTCTTTTCATATTCAACCGGTGGAAACAGCCAAGCTGGCGATGATAATTTTTTTGGCTAGTTTTTTTAGCAAGAAAAAAAGTCAACTTAGTATTATTGTGCGAATTACAGCATCTGTTATTTTGATTTTTTTTCCCGTTTTTCTAATTATCAAACAACCAGATTTTGGTTCAGCAATGGTTATTGTTGTTTCTTGGGCGGTGATGCTTTCTATTTCCGGTATCAGTAAAAAGAATTTGATCATTTTGTTTTTATTAGGAATTTTAATTTCATATTCTAGTTGGTTTATGTTGCGACCATATCAAAAAGAGCGTTTAGTTAATTTTGTTAATCCCTATAATGATCCACGCGGTAGTGGCTATAATGTGATTCAATCGATGGTTGCAGTTGGCTCTGGTGGACTTTTGGGAAAAGGCTTGGGGCATGGTTCACAATCGCAGTTAAATTTTTTGCCGGAAAAACATACTGATTTTATTTTTGCCGTTATTGCGGAAGAGATGGGTTTTCTGGGCGCTACTTTCGTGCTTTTTTTGCTTGGTCTTTTATTATATCGCATCAAAGAAATTGCTCGGTTGGCGGGAGATAATTTTGGTTATTTATTAGCGGTGGGAATTATGGTAATGCTTTTCTCACAAATTTTAGTAAATGTGGGAATGAATATTGGCGTTATGCCAGTAGCGGGAGTACCATTGCCTTTTCTTAGTTATGGTGGTAGTTCTCTCGTGGCCGTGTTTGCTTCGATTGGACTTGTGCAAAGTGTGTATTTGCATAAAGTAAAAGTTTTTTAAAAATATTTTTTGTTTTTCTTAATTATTTAAATCAAATCCACATCATGCGTCGATTTGACTTATAATTAATAATTGACTACAATCAAAGCTAATATGAGTTTCTTGAATTGAGCGAGTTTTAATTAAGCGATAATTAACAATTATGACTACAAGAAAAACTCCCGAAGCCCTAGCGACAATAGATGCAGACAGAACTCTTGAAGAGAAATATCGCGAATTAGTTGAAAATGCCAATAGTATTATTTTGCGTTTGGATTCGCAGGGACGAGTGACTTTTTTCAATGAGTTTGCTCAAAATTTTTTTGGTTTTAGTGAGGAAGAAATTATTGGCAGAAATTCTGTCGGCACGATAATTCCAATGAGAGATTCTAGCGGAAAAGATCTTGCAGAAATGATGAAAAATATCATTAAGCATCCTGGACAATTTGAACGCAATGAAAATGAAAATATCAAAAAAGACGGCTCAAAAGTTTGGATTGCTTGGAGCAATAAGGCGATTTTTAATAAAAAAGGAAAGATTTCGCAGATACTTTGTATTGGCAATGACATCACTAATGAGAAACAAGCTAAGGATGCAGAAAGAAAAGCTATTCGAGCCTTGAAAATGCTCAGTGAATGCAATCGAGCTATCGTGCATGGCAGAAAAGGAGAAAGTAGTTTGCTGAATGAAGTTTGTCGGATAATTATTGAAACGGGTGGGTACTTAATGGCTTGGGTGGGTGAAGTGAAGCATGATAAATATCGGAGCGTTGTTCCGATTGCACAAAATGGTGATGATGGGTATCTTAAGAAGGTAAATATAGGTTGGTCCAAGAAAATAATCGAAGGCAGGGGTCCAGCCGGAAAGGCGATTAGGGAAGGTCAAATTTTTATAGGTGAAAATTTTCATAAAGACTACGGGCTCATGCCAAGAAGAGCGCGAGTAATAAAAAGAGGTGTCGCTTCTTCAATTGTATTGCCACTTAAATCAGATGATGAAGTTTTTGGTGTGCTGAATATTTATGCCACAAAGCCATATGCTTTTAGAAACAAAGAAGAGTTTCAATTGCTTAGCCAGCTGGCTAATGATATCTCTTTTGGCATTACTGTGTTTCGTGACAGAGAGCTTAAGAGAAGGTCGGAAGAGCAATTGATTGAATCCTATAAACATCTAGGTGGTGTCAATCGCAAAATTTCTCTTCTCTTGGATTTAGAGCGACGAAACAAGAAAGAAAATAAAAAAGAAATAGCTGAGTATATCCTAGATTCTGCCATTAATTTATCGCAAGCCACCGTTGGAGTGATTTATCGCTTAGAAAATAATTCTAGTTTTCATTTGTTAGCTCACCATGGAATAAGTGATAAACAAAGAAAAAAAGCTGAGAAAGTTTATCAGAGAGATAGTTCTATCTTGCAAGATATATCGAAACAAAAAGAAATGATCAGGGGATTAATTGCAAATAATCATCTCGGAAAGCTTAATTTCAAAAACAAGTTGAAATATTTTGTGATACTTCCACTCGGATCGAAGAAAAGTCTTACGGGAATTTTATTTTTAGGTTTCCCTGATCGTAAAAGTATGGAAAGCCAGGAGTTGGAATTTCTGGATATTTTTTCCTTCCATGCATCATCAGCATTGGTTGGTACTGGTATTTTGGCTAGTTCGTAATATTTTTTAGTGCGGTTCTTATTTTTCAACTATTCAACTCAAAGCCATGTGAATTTCCAAAATAAATGAAACCCTGAAAATCCAAAATAGTTTTTTCTACTATGCAATCCGTAAAATGTGTGCCACTAATTATGGCACCGGTAAAGTCGGCTTTTTTGAGAAGACATTTTTCAAAACCCGTTTTTTCCAATTCGGAGTTTTTAAAACTAACTCCCGTTAAATCACAAAAAAGAAATATACTTCCTGACAATTTAGTTTCTTCGAACTTACAAGAAGCGAGGTGAAATTTTTTAGTGGGCAGGTTGTTTGCTCCTTGGCGTTTTTCAAAGACGCAATTTTGCATTAAGGCACCAGAGAAATCACAATTAGTGAATTTAACAGCCATGAAATTTAGGTTGCTCAATTTGCTTTCAGGAAAAGAACAATCAGAAAAGCCAGTGCTTTCGCAGTTAATAGAAGAAAGATCACAGGCATTGAATGTGCAACTACTAAAAGTGGTGAATTTGAGATTGATATTTGGAAAAGAACAGGCCGAAAATTGACAATCAGAAAAATGCTCACCACGAACTTCTTTTTCTTCAAAAATTTTATTTTTATAATGCACAGGATTTTTAAAATTTCATTAACGCTCACTGGTTGTATTATTGCATAAAAAAGGTTTATCAGAAAGAGCATTGGGCTTTTTTTGAAAACAATTAATTCTAAATCCGTTATATGTTTTGGGTGAAAGCAGATAACTTAGTAATTTTTGTGCTATGCTAAGAACATGAGTAAAAAAGAAATCAAGACTGATGCTGAGCTGGTCGAAATGGCAAAAAATGATCCTGAAATGTTTGGGCTTTTAATGGAGCGTTATCAGGGACCACTTTTTCATTATGTTCGTCGCCTGACTCAGCTTGATAAGGAAGGAATTGAGGATTTATTGCAGGAAATTTTCATTAAAATTTATCAAAAATTAAATGAGTATAATGAAGTTTTGAAATTTTCCAGTTGGGCTTATCGCATCGCACACAATCACATTATCGATTATTTTCGCAAAACAGATGCTCGTCCAAAATCAAATTCATTAGAGGATTATGAATGGGAAAAACTAATCAACGCTAGTGTTAATTTGGAAAAAGATTTAATGAATAGTGACTGCGTAGAAAAAATAAAAAATTGTATTTCACGATTGCCAATCAAGTATAAAGAAATTTTAGTACTGAGGTTTATTGAAGAAAAAGAATATGAAGAAATTATGGATATTTTGAAAAAGCCAAAAGGATCAGTAGCGACCTTAATTTCAAGAGGAAAAAAAATTCTTATAAAAAAACTAAAGGAAGAAAATATTAATTGTTTTTAATTTTATGGAAAATTTGATCAGCAAAACTATCGGGGAAATAAAAAAGCAAAAGATTGTGCCAGCACCACGCTGGAAATATTTGATGAAAAAATATGCCATCTGGGCTGTTTTCGCTGGGACTATTTTTTTTGGTGCAATTTCTTTTTCAATTGCTTTTGATATGCTACGACAACTTGATTGGGATTTATATCGTTTCGTGCATCAAAGCGCCTTAGCATATTCATTAACACTGGTACCATATTTTTGGATTGTTTGTATTGCAATATTTCTGGCCTTAGCATTTTTTGATTTAAGAAAAACGGAAACTGGATATCGATATGGGTGGTTTAAAATTTCATTGGCATCAATAAGTGGTATAATTATTGCAGGTGCAATGCTCTCTTTAAGTGGAGTTGGCAATGAAGTTAACTTGATTCTAAAAAAAGATATCCCATATTATGGTCAGCATATGATTATGACGAAAGAAAAACAGTGGATGCAACCTGATAGTGGATTTCTGGCGGGAACTCTTACTAATATTTCGAGTGATAAATTGGAAATAGTTGATTTAGCTGGACAAAAATGGAATGTGCTTTTAGATGAGCAAACGCTTATTAGACCAGCAGTCAGTGTTAAGCAAGGAGAAATGATTAAAATTATCGGGTCAAAAGTAGATAAAAATAATTTTCGAGCAATTGAAATTCGTCCTTGGATGGGGCAAGGAATTAATAATGGTTCGGGTGTTGGTCGGGGAATGGGAAATGGTGGTGCGGGTATGATGAGAGATAATTACACTTCACCTGCAAAATGAAAACTTTTTATTTATTAGCCGTTTTATGTAGTGCTGGCAGCAATTAATAAATTAAATTAAGGCTTTGTTGAGAAATATTCTTTTCACTGTCTAACAAAAAAATATGAATAAGAGTAATGTTTTTTGGGGAGTTCTTGGGTTGGCAGTTGTAGGAATCGTCGCGTATAGTTCGGGTGTATTAGCTTTTCAGGGCAATGGACAGACTGGTCCAAATTACACGCCAGAAAGGCATACGGCAATGGAAAAAGCTTTTGAAAATAATGACTATGCGGCTTGGAAAAATTTAATGGGCGATAAAGGTGCTACTAGGGTTGTAACGCAAGAAAATTTCGCTAAGTTTTCCGAGATGCACAAATTGATGGTGGCAGGAAAAACTGATGAAGCTAATGCAATTCGCACCGAGCTTGGTCTTGGACAAGGAAATGGAAAAGGACACCGAGGACAAAATCAAAGAGGAAATTTTGTGGACGCCAATGGGGATGGAAAATGTGATAATTTGAAATAGAAAATATTTCAAGAAAAAAAGAAGCTTAGTGCTTCTTTTTTTCTTGGGTTATCTTTTTTATGGTAGCAGGTTTTTAAAAAATGTCCCGGAGTATTAATTATTTTAGTTTAAATTTTATGAAAAGAAAAACTTTATTTATCACTACGGTAATTGCTATTATTGGAGGCACTCTAATCATTTTTATTTTTCAAAGATTTAATCGTATTTCGTATGATTTGGCAACGGTGCAACGAGGGGATATTGTGCAGGAGGTTTTGGCAAGTGGTAAAGTCGAATCGCCAACTATGGTAAATTTGCAATTCAAAAATAACGAAAAGATTACTTTTTTGAAAGCTAATGTCGGACAAAAAGTTAAATTAGGTGAAATTCTGGCTAGACAAGACATAAACTCATTAAATGCTCAATTAAATCAACTGCAATCGGCGCTTAAAAATCAAGAATATAAACTCAAATCAAGAGAGGAAAATAATATTAAAAATTATGATGATGGCTATGATATTAAGGCACAAAAAGCTTTAGTCAAACAGGCACGATTCGATATTGAAGTTCAGGAAGCAAAAATAGATGAAGCGATTCTTATTGCGCCTATCGATGGAACAATTATTGCTGTCAATGGTGAGATTGGCGAGATTGCAAAATCGGAAATAACTATTGTCTCAATAATTTCAAATGATAAATTGCAGATTGATGCGGATATTTCAGAAATAAATATCGCAAATGTAGAGATTGATCAAACAGCGAAAATAACACTTGATGCATTTGAAAATTTAGAGTGGATGGCAACAATAGCAAAAATAGATCCGAGCGAATCGATTGCTGGCGGTGCCATATATTATAAAACAACATTATTTTTTGACAAAGATGATGCTAGAATTAGACCTGGAATGACTGCTAATGTTTGGATCAAAACGAATGCCTCTAGAGATACGCTAATCATTCCCATAAGTGCACTGAAAAAAAAGGGTGATAAAAAAATTGTCCAGGTTTTAATGGGCAAAGATGTTATTGAAAAGGAGGTAGCTACTGGGTTAAAAAATAATAAAGGTATGCTTGAGATTGTTTCTGGGCTCTCGCAAGGTGAGCAAATAATTCTTGGTACAAAAAAATAATTATGAGTCTAACTGATATAAAAACTGCATTTTTTATCGCATATAAAACTATCGCAAAGGGTCATAAATCCACGGTGGCTTTAATTATTTTTATTCTCTCCCTTTCATTTTTTAATTTGATGTTTGTTTCGGGTTTTTTGCATGGCTTTTCTAGTGGGATTATGAAATCAATGATTAACAATTCAACGGCACATATTATTGTCATGCCTCAGGAGGATCCGACACGAAAAGACTTTATTCTTAACCAAGAGAGTGTGCGTGCTGAAATTCAAACAATTCCTGGAGTTATCGGAACTGTACGACACTATCAACTCGGAGGTTCTCTTATTTATGATAAGGAAAATAATGGAAAATTTAAATATGTTTCAGCGCCAATAATCGGCGTGACGCAAAAAGAAGAAAAAAATATACTAAAGGTTCATGAAAATATTGTTGCAGGAGAATTTCCTGATAATTTGAGTGATGACGAGATAATTCTAGGCGCAAATCTCTCGGGCGGTTTTGGTACGAAGCAAACAAATGATCTTGGTGGTGCCACTATCGGAAGCAAAATACAAGTACAATATTCAAATGGTATTATGCGAGCATATACAATCAGGGGAATTTTTAAACTCTCTATGGTTGGTTCAGTTGCAAGCACCGCCTTTATTTCTAGTAGGGAAGCAGAAACAGTGCTCTCCATGTATAATAGTGCTTCTGAGATTTTAGTAAAAGCTGATCTCGAGAAGCAGACTCTTGATGAATATGTTATGAGAATCAAAAGAGTCGCTCCTAATCTCAGGCTTGAAAAATACACATCAAGATTATCAACCGTTGGAATATTAGTTACAGCCTTTGATCTTATCGCAGTTATCGTTAGTATTATTAGTATCATCGTGTCAGCTATAACAATTTTTGTTATGATTTATGTAAATGCTGTCAGTAAGCGTCGACAAATTGGTATTCTAAAAGCTATCGGAATAAAAGAGAGTATCATTGAGTTATCTTATATTATTCAGTCACTTTTTTATGCTACTTGGGGCATCATTTTCGGAATGATGATAATATATTGGGCGGTCATTCCATTTCTCGCCGTGCGACCAGTCCCGATGCCTTTCGGCAATGCAAGTTTGGTTTATACTTCAATGGGAATTTTTATCAACATCGGTAGTCTTATTATTT
The DNA here is from genome assembly GCA_037137555.1 of Candidatus Moraniibacteriota bacterium. Taxonomy (GTDB): domain Bacteria; phylum Patescibacteriota; class Minisyncoccia; order Moranbacterales; family UBA2206; genus UBA9630. Next base: position 13,607 of record JBAXKA010000014.1, on the reverse strand, counting down.
CTGGAATACTAGCAGGATTTATTCCAGCTAAAATTGTTGCCAGAGAAGATATTCTTAAATCAATTTGGGGTTAAAATAAAATATTATGATTAAAGTAGAAAATCTTATAAAAACATACCCTGGCACATCTCCAACTTTTGCACTCAGGGGTGTTTCTCTCGAGATTGCTGAAGGAGAATTTGTGGCACTAATGGGCAGGAGTGGATCTGGAAAATCGACTCTTCTGCATCAATTAGGTTTGCTTGACATGCCAACGAGTGGTGTGGTTATTGTTAATAATTTCGATGTATTAGCATTATCTGATGCGGAAAGAACCAGATTTAGATTGCAATATCTAGGATATGTTTTTCAGGAATATGCACTTATCGCCGAGTTCACAGCATTAGAAAATGTTTATTTCCCAGCTATGGCATTTGGAGATAAGAGTGCTAAAAAACGGGCAGCACACCTCCTGGAATTAGTTGGACTAGAAGCGCGAAAAAATCACTATCCAAGTGAAATGTCAGGAGGAGAGCAACAGCGAGTGGCCATTGCAAGATCTCTAATAAATAACCCAAAGGTTCTTTTTGCCGATGAGCCAACAGCTAATCTTGATACCATATCATCAGAGATTATTTTTAAACTTTTTCAAAAACTAAACAAAGAGTTGAAGCAGACGATTCTTGTAGTAACTCACGAGCCGGAAGACAAGAAATATGTTGATCGAGTAGTTTGGCTTAAAGATGGATTGATTGAAGATGCTAAATAAGGATGTTTTCCCGCTGTTTTTTAAAGAAAATTCAAAAACTAAATTTTTAATTTTTCCGCAACTATTGTAAAATAAAATTAAATAAATAGCCTGTAAAAATTATCCCTGTCCCTACGATACTAGCAAAAATAAAAATCAACTTTGGCTTCATTACTTTTTTCAGAATTAGAAATTCCGGAAGAGATAGTCCGGTCACGGCCATCATAAAAGCCAAACTCGTTCCGATTGCTACGCCCTTTTCCGTAAGAACTCCAACTAATGGAATTACGCCAGCAGCATTAGAATAAAGTGGAATACCAATTAAAACTGCTAGTGGCACGGCATACCATTTATTAGCTGAAGCATATTGAGCCAGAAAATCCGTTGGCACATAGCCGTGAATCCACGCTCCAATGCCAATTCCGATGATTATATATATCCAAACATTTTTTATAATTTCAATAGTGTAATTTTTGGCATAAATATTTCTTTCTTTCCAATTCATTTTGGGTAATTCCAATTGTCGATTCAGTTTATTTTTATATACAAATTCCTCCACTAAATTTTCTACTTTCAAGTGGCCAATAATTATGCCTGAAACGATAGCGATAATTAAACCACTGAGAATATGCATTAAAGCGATCTTCCAGCCAAACATTCCAAAAAGCAAAACCAACGCCACTTCATTTATCATAGGCGAAGCGACTAAAAATGAAAAAGTTGTGCCTAATGGCACACCAGCTTCCAAGAAACCAATAAACAAGGGAACGGCACTACAAGTGCAAAATGGAGTAATAATTCCCAGAAGTGAGGCTAAAACATTGCCAAAATATTTTCTATCTCCCGCCAAGACTTTTCTAATTTTTTCTGGTGGCAGAAATGAGCGAAGAAGGGACACAACAAAAATTATAACTACTAGTAATATAATTATTTTTATGGTATCAAAAATAAAAAAATTGATTGACGAAGCTAATAGTGTTTCTTTGGTAATGCCAAAAATTGAATAAGTCAGCCAATCGGCAAATAATTGAACTGGATAAAACATATAAATAAAAATTAATTAATTACAATGATTAGAAGTTGATTAAATATTTAACTAGATATTGCAAATAATAAATGCCGGCTAAAAGAAAAATCGTCGCTACGCTATAGCGCATTACTTTTTCAATTTTGCTCATGGCATTATAAATTTTACCTAGTTTGTGGACACTAAATGCCAGAATAAAAGAAAAAATAATCACTGGCAATCCTGTTCCTAGGGCAAATAAAGGAGGTAATAATAAGCTTTCAGTTGAATTAAGAACTAAAGGGATGAGTATTCCAAAAAATAATATTCCACTATAAGGGCAAAAAGCTAAAGCAAATAAAATTCCCAATAGTAATGTGCCTGTATGGCCTTTTGTTGTCAGCCACTCTTTCATTTTCTCCACTTTTTTACTTTTTAAGCTAAGATTTATTTTAATCAACCCAAACATAACAAGAGCAATCAAAATCAAAACTATTCCTAAAACTTTATCGCCCCAGCCTTGGAAAATTTTGGCGATTTGAAAAGTGGAAAATCCAAAATAAATTAGTGTTGCCAAAAGCGTATAACTTATAGCTCTACCTAGTGTGTAAATCAGACCACTGGTTAAAGTATTTTTGACAGTTTTAATATCCCGAGAAATGTAGGCGATGGCGGTGATGTTGGTCGCCAAAGGACAAGGACTGATGGAGGTCATGATTCCTAAAACAAAAGCTGAAAATAAAGGAAAATTATATTGGTCAATTAAAGTGTTTAGAAATTCCATTAAAGTAATTTTTTAAGTTCGCCAGATAAATAACTTATAAATTTTTGTTCATTAGTTGTTAGTTTCCAAACTTGAATATTCTGCTTTATATTATCTTGGCTATTGATAATGGCATTAATAAAAAGCGCCGAACCAGTAGCTTCGAATTTACCTGCCAGTTCTTTATTTTCAGGCAAGTCTATGTTTATTTCGCGAAATTCAATTTTTCCTGATTTCAATTCTTCGGAAAAATTTTGTTCCACTGTTTCTTTAGCATATTTTCCAATTGCAATGCATGATGAGCATCTTTGTGTGGCATAAAAAAGAAAGACTTGAATTTTTTCGGCCTGTTGGGACTCTTCGACCTTGGCATTTTTTGAATTATTTTTCGTGTCTAATTTTATTTCTGAGCGGTTATCATTATAAATTGTCCAAACAAAAAAGGCTACTAAAAATAAAAGGCCACCGTATAAAAATAGAGTTAAATTTTTTTTCATAAATTTATTTTATTTCCCGATAGCAATTTTTTAATTTCTTCCACTGGCGGTACAGCTCCATAACTCAATACTTTTCCATCTGATACAATGGCGGGCAAGCTCATAATTCCGTAGCTCATAATCTGTTCTATGTCGGTTATTTTTTCAATTTGATCCTCCATTTTTAATTCCGCTAATGCTTGTTTTGTGTTGGCTTCTAATCTTTGGCAATTGGGGCAACCTGTCCCTAGAATTTTGATATTCATAGATTCATTGGCTTATTTAATTATTTGATTAAAAACTTTTTTATATTCTCTGATGGCTTTTTTATCAAGAGAATAGTGAATAAAATTTCCTTCCCGTTTTTCAATTAACAGTCCAATATTTTTCAGTTGTTTGAGATGATGCGAGGCTAGTTTATTTGAAATTCCTATAACGGGGGTTATCTCGCATACACATTTTGAGCCACGCTGAAGAACGCAGAGAATTTTAAGTCTATTTGAATCAGCAATAGCCCGAAGAAACGCATAGGTCTTACTGACATTATTTATTTCCGCAGAATTTTTCGCACAACATTTAAATTCCATAATAAAAAACCATTCTAATTTATATTAGAATAGTAGCTTGGGTTGAAAAATATGTCAAGAATGGTTGGGGATATTAGAGGGAATGTGGTTGCAGATGGTATTGTTTGATTTTTGTCCAAAAATAAGGCAGAATAGTAATAGTCCTTAGTAAGTAATTATAGGTCAAAAAATAAGATTTTATCAATTATAAAAAAAACATAATGACGCCAAGAAATAAACAGAATATTCAAGTGGAACTAAAAAAGAATTTTGAATTTTATTTATGAATTTATCTTTTGATACGAAATTAGCCGATGATTACACGAGCTCATCACAAAAGATAAGAGTTTTGACGGAGGATTGGGTGGATAGACAAATTTATTGTCCGAATTGTGGTCATTTTAATATTGATAAATATGAGAATAATAAACCAGTTGCTGATTTTTTCTGCACGAACTGTCAAGAGGATTATGAATTGAAAAGCAAAAGGGATTTTGTCGGAACAAAAATAATTGATGGTGCTTATCGAACAATGATTGAGCGATTGCAAAGCGCGAATAACCCAAACTTTTTTTTACTCAATTATAATTTGCAGAATTTTAAAGTGCAAAATTTCGTAGTTATTCCGAAGCATTTTTTTATTCCTGAAATTATCGAAAAAAGGAAACCTCTCTCAGAAAACGCAAGACGAGCAGGTTGGGTTGGATGCAATATTTTAATTCAAAGCATCCCTCAAAGTGGAAAAATTTTCTACATAAAAAATGGAATACCTGAAAACAGGAAAGATGTTTTAAGAAATTGGCAAAAAACATTATTTTTAAGAGAATCTGGTAATGTTGATTTGAAGGGTTGGATTTTAGATGTTATGAATTGCATTGATAAATTAAATAAAAAAGACTTTACCCTTGATGAAATTTATGGTTTCGAAAATATTTTAGGAGAAAAACATCCTGAAAATAAACACATTAAAGATAAAATCAGGCAACAGTTACAATTTTTAAGAGATAAGGGATATTTGGAATTTTTAGACAGAGGAAAATATAAACTAACTTAAAATCAGTTAGATTGAGCTTTCGCAATTTTTTGCAAAAATTTATCTAGATTAATGATGGAAATGGATGGAAAAATACACAAAGACCATTGAGAGAAACTTTTGATTATAATGAATATTTGTTTACTCTTCAAATGATTGAGGCTGGTATCTTGGAAGCTATCATGTAAATAATTGATTTTTTTGATTGAAGATAATATTTTGTTGGGGAGGAAGGATTCGAACCTTCGCATGCCCCGCCACGGCGGGGTGCCTTACTCAAATGTAATATTTAATTTTCTTTCCAAATCTCCCTTCAGAGATTTTAAGTATTTTTCTCTTTGTATTGCTTCTGCCCTACTTGCATAGTTTTCTTTATAAATCAAAATAAGTGGCCTTCTATTTTTAGTAGCGGAAACTTTTCCGCCGTTATGTCTTAATAGTCTCGCTTCTATGCTATTAGTTTGACCAATATAAAGTCTTCCATCTTTAATACTTCTGAGAATGTAAACAAAAAATTGCATATATATTTTACACAAAGTTGGGGAGGAAGGATTCGAACCTTCGCATAACGGAGTCAAAGTCCGTTGCCTTACCGCTTGGCTACTCCCCAACTTTATGTACAATTTGTTGAAATTTTAAAAAAATGATTTGGAACTTCGCATACCCCGCCACGGCGGGGTGCCTTACCGATTGCTTGCCCCGTCGAGGCGGGGGCTACTCCCCATTTTTTAAAATTATTTTTTATTTTATTATTCCACAATTTTTCCTCCAATGATATCCATAGCGGAATCAAGCAGAGATGATTGTTCGTGAGCGGGTTGTTGCTCTTTTTCTTTCGCTTCTTTAATTTCATCATCAGCACAAGAATTTTGGATTGAAGCTAATGTCTTATCCACCACAACTTGAATTCGAATAGCTAATCCTAGAATCTTACTAAAAACATCTTCAATTGTCAATCTGTTTTGCGGATCATCTAATTTTTCTTTATAAAATTCATAAGGCGTGGCCAGGGTGATGATATTGCCAGCCGTTGTCATAATTTGGCAATTAGTCAGTAGGGCACAGAGCGAATGATTATGAGCGCGAATATCAATGAGCAAGCGGTTCCAATGATTTTTTAGCGTATCGGGATTGATTTTGGCATTAGTATCTATTTGTGTTCGCGGTTGCACTGGTTCAATGTTAGTTTCTATTTTATGAGCGGAAAGAGGAGCGGTTTCTGTTAAATTTTGCGTCGGGGTAGAGACACATTGCAATGTGTCTCTACGGGCTTTTTCTGGCACGGAAAATTTCTGTGTCGCCTTGATAATTGCAATCTCAAGTGCTAGTTGCGGAAGAAGAAACGAGAATATTTTATTTTGAGCAACTAAAAATAAATCAATGGTTGTGATGATTTGAGCAAGCTCGCTTTTTTCAGCTTGAATGATTAGCTTTTTAATTTTATCTTCTGTCAATTCACGCACAAAATAATTTTTGAAATTTTCATCAATCTTGATTAGCATCAGTTGGCGAAAATGATTGATCAAGGCTTTATTGAATATTTGCAAATCATAACCACCAGCGATAAGTTCATTGATTTTTTCGAGGGCTTGTTTAGTGTTTTTTGCAATAATTTCTTCAGCAACATCACCAATAAAACTTTTATCAACGGTGCCTAGAATTTCTTCCACATCTTTGGCGGAAATATTCTGATCCTCAAGGGCAATGATTTGTCCCAGAAGTGATTCGGCATCTCGCATGCCACCTTCAGCCGAAAGTGCAATCATCTCGAGTGCTTCTTTTTCGATGGTGATTTTTTCTGATTTAGCAATGAGTGAAAGTTTTTCAATTATATCGGCCATTGGCCAACGAGGAAAATCAAATTTTTGACAACGAGAAATAATAGTGGCTGGCACTTTGTGAATTTCGGTTGTCGCAAGAATAAAAATAACATGAGCGGGTGGTTCTTCAAGTGTTTTAAGCAGTGCATTAAAAGCACCAGTTGAAAGCATGTGGGCTTCATCAATAATATAGACTTTGTATTTTAGGAAAGTTGGCGGTAGGGCAATTGTTTCTTTGAGTTCGCGAATATTATCCACTCCCGTGTTTGATGCCGCATCAATTTCAATAATGTCAAGCGTTTTACCCGATTGAATCATCTGGCAAGCTGAGCATTCCTCACAAGCGTTGATATTTTGAGTATCGGTGCAGTTAATAGTTTTAGCAAATATTCTGGCGAAAGTCGTTTTCCCTGTGCCTCGTGGTCCAGTGAAAAGATAGGCGTGGGCAATGCGGTTATTTTTAATGGCATTAGAAAGTGTACGCACTATATGTGCTTGCCCAACGATTTCGGAAAAGTTTTTTGGTCGATATTTGCGATAAAGAGTTTGGGACATAGATTTTTTTAGTATTCTATTTTTAGCTTACCACTATTTAGACAAAAAGAAAAATCCTGCCAAAAAGACAGGACTTTTCAGGCGAAAAGACTATTTTTTAAAAACAATAAATTTATAACCAATGAAATTCCAAACTAGCGATATGCCAGTGGCAAATAATTTAGCCACATTGGCCCAGAGCTGAGGATTTAGTCCAAAAAGAGGATCAACGAAAGAAGTGATTAAATAAACAACTCCACCATTAATGGTTATGCCAATAATACTGACAATTAAAAATTGAGAAAATTTTACGCCATCTTTTTTATTGCCACTATCTTCAAATGTCCAGCGCTTATTCATGAAAAAACTATTCGTAGTGGCGACAGAAAAAGAAATTGAATTTAAAATAAGCATGGACGGTCCAGATGTTATTCCCGTTAGGATCATTTCAATATTAAGCACAAGAAAATCAATTCCGGTGTTAATGCCACCAACAACAATAAATTTGGCGAGTTGTTTTATGATAGGAAATTTAAGCAATAATTTTTTGAGCATATATTTTAGTTGTTAGAATTATTTTCCAGCTCTTTTCTTAGCTCATCGAGATTTGGCATCCATTCATCGATCACAGATTCTGGTGATGCCTGTGCTTGTTCGATTGGTGATTGATCTTCGGGTTTATTATTGAAAATATCATCAATCTTTCTGAATCCGCCAATATTTTTTGGCACTTCTTTTTCGCGTGATTTTTGCAGGAGATTTTCAATCGCACCCCATTCAGAATTAATATCACGAGGAGTAATGAGTGTAACTTCATCGCCTGGCTCAACTTTAAAATAAGTAATTGAGGCAAGTAGAACGCGATAAGCTTTTCCGTCTGCTACAACAAAATAATTTCCATCAACATCTTGGTTGACTGTGCCGATAGCCATTTTTCGCACAACCGGTCCGATTTGTTTATAGATGAAAGAACCATCAGAGGTGATGGTTAATTTCATCATATCACCGTGAATCAATTTTGATTTAGAGGCATAGTTAGAAGGGACGGGATATTGTTTTCCGTCTGTACCAAACATAAGTTGGCCGTCAAAAGTGCCTTCGATTACTCTGCCATCATCGTCTGAGTCTTCAACTTTTCTTCTTCTGCCAACTTTCTTTTTTCCTTCCAATTGCAAGAGCATTGATTTTGCACCTTGCAAAGTTGTTTCGGCTGTCGAAATCATATCGCGGAGTGCTTGAATTTTGTCCGCATTTTTATTATCGTCATTGATGTTTTTTTCTTCCATGTTTTTTTATATTATTTTTTTATTTATTTCTAACTCTAGTATATATTTTTTTTAATTTTTGTGCAAGTGAATATTTTCCTTGACGGAAATCAAGATAATGCTATACTAGCAAAGTTGTTATAAAATATCAAATAGTTTTATGTTTGGGTCGTTAGCTCAGCTTGGTAGAGCAGTTGCCTTTTAAGCAAACGGTCGGAGGTTCGAATCCTCCACGACCCACCAAAATTTTAGCAAACATCTTCTTGGGTAATATAAATTCACGCAATCCTTGACAAATTTATTGAATATGTGGTAGTATTTCTTGAAGCTAAAAAAGTTTCTTAGAAATAACTATATGAAAAAGCAAGGCGTGAGTTCAAAAAATAATTCAAAAATAATTCGAGAAAATTCTTTTTTTGCTGTGGCAGAAGAAGTGCTTAGTCCATTGCGAGAAAGGTCGCAACATATTATTAAGAAACGATTTGGGTTGGTGGACGATTTCTCCGTGCAGATGCTAGAAAATATTGGTGTTGATTTTTGCGTTACCAGAGAGCGAATAAGACAAATCCTGGCTGATGCTAAAAAACATATTAGAAAAAAATGTGCAGAAAAAGATTTTCAAGAAGCAGAAAATAAATTATTTCTTGCAGTTGAAAAAAAATGTGGTATAATTAAAGAGGAGGATATTTTAAAGGAATTAAATTTGCATAAATTGCCAAGCGAGGAAAGTGCTATGCGATTTCTGGTAAATTGTTCTCAGAAGATTCAAGTTGTTTTTATGCGAGGTAGAATTGAAAAGGCTTGGGTTAATTCTGATGATGTCTTAAAAAAAGTTTTAAAGGTTTTACAAATTGCCGAAGAAATCTTGACAAAAAATAAAAAACTTTTTACTGACGATGATTTTTCTCAGGAGATATTATTGTGCCTACCAGAGTTTTCCAAAAAAGAAATTTCAAATTATTTGAATGTTTTTTCTGGAATCAAAAAAAATAAATTTAAAAAATGGGGAATGCGACATTGGCCAGAAGTGAGTCCAAAAGGTAGTCGAGAAAGAGCTTATTTGGTCTTGAAAGAAGAAAATAGGCCATTGCATTTTGTGCAAATTGCAAAGTTAATTGAAAAATATAAAATAAGCACAAAAAAAGCTCATCCGCAAACAGTACATAATGAGTTGATTAAAGATTCAAGATTTGTGTTAATTGGCCGAGGCACTTATGCTCTGGGCGAATGGGGTTATACTAGGGGAGTTGTTAAAGATGTAATTTGTGGTATTCTAGAAAAAAGCGAAGGGCCAATGCACAAAGAAATAATTATTGAAAAAGTTTTGTTGGTGCGAGAAGTGAGGCCAGCTACAGTTATGATCAATTTAAATAGTAAGCATTTTGAAAGATTAGGAAATAGTTATCAATTGAAGAAATAAAATAAAAATTCAATGGACAGTCCTGTCAATACTCTTGATATTTTAAGTAATTTTGGAAGTGTTTTCACTTCTTTTTGGTGGTTGATTTTAGCTTGGCCAATTTGGTATATTTTTAAGATTGTTTGGCAAGATTTTGTCGCTGTTTATTCGAAAGATTCTTGGTATGCTGGTTATAAATGGACAATGCTTGAAGTGATTCCTCCGCGTGATGTTGAGCGAGGTCCAAAGCCGATGGAAAATTTCTATACAGGATTGACTGGTGTCTGGTCAACGCATAATACTTTTGATGTTTGGGTGAAGGGGGCATATCGACAAGATACTTTTGGTGTGGAATTAGTCAGTGAAGAAGGTCGTGTGCATTATTATATTCGACTTTTGAAAAAATATCGCAACATGGTTGAGTCACAAATTTATGCTCAATATCCTGAGGCACAAATTTTAGAAGTGGAAGATTATTATAATAAATTTCCTAAAGTTATTCCGAATAAAGATTGGGATCTTTGGGGATCGGATTTTACATTTGTTCAATCTGATCCATATTATCCAATCAAAACTTATGATCAATTTGAAGAGAGCATCACGGGAGAAATGATTGATCCGATGGCAGCGATGGTGGAAACATTGGGAACGCTGGGACCGGGACAACATATTTGGTTACAATATGTGCTCGTGCCAGTGCTGGAAGGCGATTCAATTAAAGGCGGAAAAACCTTGGCAGATAAATTGAAGGGCAAACCGGCGGCGGAATCTGGTGGAAGATTTTTGACAGATATTATGGATGTTTTTGCAAATATTTTTGCTGGATTATTTAAACCACCGGAATTTAAAACTGTGGCCGCTAAAAAAGATGAGCAACCACTCGACACGCGACTTTCTCCGATGGAAAGAGATGTTTTGAAAGCCGTGGAAGAAAATTTAGGCAAGAATTTTTTCAAAACTAAAATGCGCATGATTTATCTAGGAAAAAGAGATGGTTTTGATAAATCTTTTGTGGGAACTTTCATTGGTGCGCTCAAACAGTTCAATGATTTAAATATGAATCAAATTAAACCAGAAGATATTAGCAAAACTTATGGCATAATTTTTTTCACGGAAAAGATTGCCGCTTTGCGCAAAAGAAAAATCTATGACAGATATCGCAGAAGAAATATGGATGGTGCAAATATGCTATTTTCCACAAAAGAATTAGCAACAATGTTTCATTTTCCAGATATTTCAGTTAAGTCTCATGCGATTACGCAAACCACTTCCAAATTGGGAGCGGCTCCACCTAATTTGCCAACAGAATAATTATCTATATTTATTAAAATGGCTAAAATCAATTTTTTCGCTAAAACTAATTTTCGCAATCAAGAAAGAATCTTCGGTATCAAGGAGGATGATCGCCGTCGCCACATGTATATTATTGGAAAGACGGGTATGGGCAAGTCTAACCTTTTGGAAAATATGGCGATTCAAGATATTCGCAACGGCAAAGGTGTTTGCGTAGTTGATCCGCACGGTGAATTTGCCGAAAAAATGTTGCGTTCTATTCCCGCTAATCGCGTCAATGATGTGGTTTATTTTAATCCATCGGATATTGAATTTCCGGTGGCTTTTAATATTTTGGAAGCAGTTGATGAGGATAAAAAGAATTTAGTAGCGTCCGGTATGATGGGCGTGTTTAAAAAAATCTGGCCAGATGTGTGGAGTTCACGAATGGAATATATTCTCAACAATGCTATCTTGGCACTTTTGGATTATCCCGGCTCAACACTTTTGGGAGTCAATCGCATGATGTCGGACAAGGATTATCGTAAACGCGTTTATACAAAAATTAAAGATCCCGTGGTAAAAGCTTTTTGGATTAATGAGTTTGATAAATGGGAAGATAAATTTAGAAAAGAAGCAGTCGCTGCAATTCAAAATAAAGTTGGACAATTTTTGTCCTATACTTTGGTGCGACACATTATCGGTCAACCGAAATCCACGATTGATATGCGTGAGATTATGGATAATCAGAAAATTTTGATTGTTAATTTATCCAAAGGGCGAATCGGTGAAGATGCGATGCGACTTTTGGGTGGTATGATTATTACAAAAATTCAATTAGCGGCAATGAGTCGTGTGGATATTCCTGAGCAAGAACGCAAGGATTTTTATTTGTATGTTGATGAATTTCAAAATTTTGCCACAGAATCTTTTGCTAATATTCTTTCTGAAGCCAGAAAATATCGTCTCTGCTTAGTTTTGGCTCATCAATATATCAACCAATTAATTTTTGATGGAAATGCCACAGTGCGTGATGCAATTTTTGGCAATGTAGGAACGCTAATTTCTTTTCGGGTGGGAGCGGAAGACGCGGAACATTTAGAAAAAGAATTCGACCCAGTATTTTTGATGAATGATATCGTTAATTTATCCAAATATGATATTTATTTAAAATTAATGATTGATGGTATTGCCGGAGATGCTTTTTCGGCACGAACCTTATCGCCGGCCGATCTGTCTGATACTATTTCCGGAGAAGAAAAAGTGATTGCGGTTTCACGCGAACGCTATGGAAAATCTCGGACTGAGGTGGCAGAAAAAATTGCTCGTTGGAGTGGAATGGATGTGGGAATCGGAATTGATGAATTTGCTCAAAGTGCGAATGATCAAAATAATCAACGAGAAAATCCTCCAGTGAGAGTGGAGAAAAAACCACAAAGAGTTGAAACTGCTCAGACAGTTCAAATAAAAGAAAATCTGCCAGTGGCAATTAGCGCAAGCAATAATAATCAAGAAATAAAACAAGCTCCTGAATTATTTGAAGCTTTTTGTTCGACTTGTGAGGAAAAAATCACCGTGCCTTTTCGTCCGGATCCTAGTCGCAAAACTTTTTGCAAAGAATGTTTGCGTGAATATCAGAGAGCGAGAGCAAAAGTGCAATTGCAAAATAATCCCGCACCACAACCTGCAGTGAAAAGTAATATTCAAATTAAATTACCAACACAACCAGATCTTAGAACTTCACAATCAGCAGGACTCTTAACAGACAACAGAAGCATTAGTTTAAATCAGATAGCCCATATTGAACCAAAGCAATTTAATTGATAATAAAATAAACACATGAATCAAAAAGTGCTGGCAACATTAGTTGTATTGATTGGGGCTTTTATTGTGGCCTGGTTTGTTTTTTCAACTGGCGCGGATGTCGTTACCGATGCTCCAAAATCAAAAATTTTTAATCCAGCAGGCGATGAACTGAAAAAATAATCGATATGCAATCAGAAAAAATTTTAGTGGGAATATCTGGCGGTGTTGATTCTGCGGTTTCTTTGGCGTTACTTAAAAATCAAGGCTATTCCGTTATCGCGGTTTTTTTGCGTTTTGTTGATGCTGGTTTAAAAAATAATCAAGCCTTGCAAGATGCTAAAAGTATTTGTGCTGGTTTGCATATTCCACTAGAAGTTATTGACGCGCGCGAAAGTTTTAAAAAAACCGTGATTAAATATTTTGTTACTGAATATGCCAAAGGGCGAACGCCGAATCCCTGTGTTTTTTGTAATGAAAAAATGAAGTTTAAATTACTTTTTGAAATAGCTGAAAAATTAAAAATTAAACTAGTAGCAACGGGACATTATGCTAAAATAAAAAAAATAAATACTAGTGAAAAAATAAATTATCAATTATTTCCAGCCACTGATCAAAAGAAAGATCAATCATATTTTCTTTATCGCTTAAAGCAAGAGCAACTAGCAAAGATTCTTTTCCCGCTTGGTGATTATAAAAAAGAGGATGTGCGAAAAATGGCGGAAAAATTTAAGCTGCCCGTTTTTAATAAAAGTGATTCGCAAGATGTTTGCTTCATGGCAGATAATAATTTAGAAAGTTTTTTAGTCAAAAAAATAAAATTAAAAAAAGGAAAAATTATTGATGTAGATAAAAAAATATTAGGAAAACATAATGGACTTCCGCTATATACAATTGGACAAAGAAAAGGTATTGAAATTGGGGGAACAGGACCATATTTTGT
>JBAXKA010000013.1:0-23811 GCA_037137555.1 Candidatus Moraniibacteriota bacterium | reverse complement strand
TCATTTTGTATTGGAATGGGTGGTTCGTTTAGTCTTATCTTGTATTGGACAAGACGAAAGCTTGACAAACTATTTCAGTTTGCTATGATGATTAGGCGTTAAAAATAAATTAGTAACTTTTGGCTTTCTAGCGAGAATTTTCAAGAGTGCAATTGATGATACATTTTGTGAATTTTTTTAGAATAAGAATAAGCGGGTGAGTCGTTTTTTGTTTTTGCTCAAACCCGTTTAATTGCGGGTCTTTTTTATTTATAGAAAAATTTACTAGTTCGGAAATCAGTTTATTTAGTAACTTTAAGTTACAGAATATACAAATTTCCGCGTTAGTGCGAACTTTAAAAATTAAATACAGGTCTTGATCAAGTATTGGGTTTTCCGTCTGGCGGGAAGAAAGTCTGGTATGACGATCGATTCGTCTTAATATTTTAAGAGGTAAGATATTAAGAAAAAGTAGGTAAATAAGTGCAAATCAGTTAGCGATTGCTAACTGCTAACCGATAAATTCTTATGCAAATAAGAATAGAATTTAAGAATGGTAATACTAATGCATATGGTGAATGCCTTGACACTAAAAAGCGATGAAGGACGTAGCTAGCTGCGATAAGCTTCGGTGAGGTGCTGAGCAACCTTTGACCCGGAGATTTCCGAATGGGAAAACCCACCCCGCCTCGGCGGGGTACTTCTACCTGAATACATAGGGTATTAGAGCGAACCCTGGGAACTGAAACATCTTAGTACCAGGAGGAATAGAAAACAAATGTGATTCCGTGAGTAGTGGCGAGCGAAAGCGGAAAAGTCTAAACCACCCCGCCTCGGCGGGGTTGGGGTTGCGAGATAATCAGACTCGTTTAATCGGGGTCTGAAATAGTTTATTAGCAGAACGCTCCTGGAAAGGACGGCGACACAAAGTGAAAGCCTTGTATGCGAAAATAAATTATCAAGATGAGGTTATTCTCAAGTAGGGCGGGACCGGAGAAATCCCGTTTGAAGCTGGGGCCACTATAGCTCCAAGACTAAATATTTTTAGTGATCGATAGCGAAATGAGTACCGTGAGGGAAAGGTGAAAAGTATCCCGATGAGGGAGATGAAATAGTATCTGAAACCATATGCTAACGAAGAGTAGGAGCCCCGCCTCGGCGGGGTGACTGCGTGCTTTTTGTAGAACGATCCAGCGAGTTAGTTCTATGTCGTTGACTAAGCAACTTTGTTGCGGAGTCAGAGTGAAAGCGAGCCTGAAAGGGCGAATATAATGGCATGGACTAGACCCGAAGCCAGGTGAGCTATTTATGAGCAGGGTGAATTTGCTGTAACAGGCAAAGGAGGCCCGAACCCACGAGCCGTGCAACACTCGGGGATGACTTGTGAATAGAGGAGAAATTCCAATCGAACTTGGCGATAGCTGGTTCTTCCTGAAATAGCTTGAGGGCTAGCGCTTATTAAATGAGCACAATAGGTAGAGCTACTGAATGAGATCGGCGCGGTTCGCCGTAGCCATCTCAACCAAACTCCGAATTATTGTGTTTCTTATCTAAGCAGTCAGAACTCCGGGGCTAAGCTCGGAGCTCAAAAGGGAAAAAGCCCAGATCACAATCTAAGGTCCCCAAATCTATGTTAAGTGGTAAAGGAGGTGAAATTTCTTATACACCTAGGAGGTTGGCTTAGAAGCAGCCATCCTTTAAAGAGTGCGTAACAGCTCACTAGTCTAGAGATTTTGCGCCGAAAATTCAACGGGGCTAAACATAGTACCGAAGATGTGGGCATGTAGTTTCCTCGGAAATTATATGCGGTAAGGAAGTGTTCCATGCGCATTGAAGCGTCAGGCGTGAGCCAGCGTGGAGTGCATGGAAGTAAGAATGCTGGAACGAGTAACCGCAATTGGGGTGAGATCCCCCAACACCGAAAGTCTAAGGTTTCCTGGGCAATGGCAATCATCCCAGGGTTAGTCGGTCCTAAGGTGAGGCCGAAAGGCGTAGTCGATGGACATACGGTTAATATTCCGTAACTATTATTGGTTTATAAATGAAGGGACGCATCCTAGTATATTTCGCGCCTTATTGGATTGGCGTAGGGATATTAAAAAGGTCAGACAGGAAAATCCGTTTGACGCTACTTTAAGATATTTCTGGAACTTTGGCGTAAGCCAGGGGAACGAAATAAAGCAGGGTGCCGGGAAAATCTTCTATACGATGCGCAAGCATTGGTCCAATGGTATCCGTACTAAAACCGACACAGGTAGACTGGGCGAGTAGCCTAAGGTGAACGAGTGAACCTTTGTTAAGGAATTCGGCAAAAAAGCGTCCGTAACCTAGGGATATGGACCGCCCCGGCGCAAGCTGGGGCCGCAGCGAAAGAGCCCAAGCGACTGTTTACCAAAAACACAGCTCTCTGCAAACCCGTAAGGGGAAGTATAGGGGGTGACGCCTGACCAGTGCTGGAACGTTAACGGGAGCGGTGCAAGCCAATCCCCGAAGCGCCAGTGAACGTCAGCGATAACTATAATCGTTCTAAGGTTCTGTAATTTCCTCGGAGATTACAGAAGGACTGGAACGATTATGGAAGATTATTTTGGTAAATAATAAAGAGCTGCCTCATTTTGTAGTAATACAAAATTGGTTTAATAATACATGGCTATATGCTGGGAAGTCCCGCCAAGGCGGGATAATCAGCAGGGAAGACTCTGGCAAAGACAGCAGAGAACCCTCAGATACCACACGCCGTGCTCCATAATTTATTATGGATGAAGATATGGTACATCGTTAAGGAATAGATCAGCGAAATTCCTTGTCAGGTAAATTCTGACCCGCATCAAAGGCGTAACGACTTGGGAACTGTCTTAACAAAGAGCTCGGTGAAATTGCAATGACGGTAAAGATGCCGTCGACCTGCAGCAAGACGAAAAGACCCCGTGGAGCTTTACTACAACTTGGCATTGATTTAGGATTTTGGTTGCCTAGAATAGGTGGGAGACTTTGAAATCTCGATTTCGGTTGAGATGGAGTCGACAGTGTAATACCACTCTTCTAAGGTTTTAAATCTAACCCTGGACTGTTATGAGGAACGAAAACTTATATACAGTGAACCAGCAAATGACAAAACTAAGAGCATAAGTTGTAAAGTCCAAACGCTTTTTTGGCGTTCGGATATTATTAGTATTGTCTTTTGCGGTTCACAAAAAAATGTATGTAGCGTTTTTAGTTATTCATACCAGTCCGGGAACAGTGCCTGGCGGGTAGTTTGACTGGGGCGGTCGCCTCCTAAATGGCAACGGAGGCGTTTACAAAGGTTGGCTAGTTCCGGATGGAAATCGGAACGATAGTGCAAAAGCATAAGCCAGCTTTACTGCAAGACTTATTAGTCGATCAGTTACGAAAGTAGAATTTAGTGAACCGACCATTGCTTATAGAAGCGTGGAAGATCATCAGATAAAAGTTACCCCGGGGATAACAGGCTGATCCCATCCAAGAGTCCATATCGACGATGGGGTTTGGCACCTCGATGTCGGCTCATCGCATCCTGGGGCTGGAGAAGGTCCCAAGGGTTTGGCTGTTCGCCAATTAAAGCGGTACGCGAGCTGGGTTCAAACCGTCGTGAGACAGGTTGGTCTCCTATCTGCTGTAGGCGTAGTTGATTGAGAGATCTCTTTCCTAGTACGAGAGGACCGGAAAGAACGAACCTCTGGTGTACGAGCTGTTCCGCCAGGAGCACTGCTCGGTAGCTACGTCCGGACGAGATAATCGCTGAAAGCATATAAGCGAGAAGCTCCGCTCAAGATTAATCAACTTCCTCGACTTGTCGAGGAACAATTTCCTGGAAGATTACCAGGTTGATAGGTCTCAGGTGTAAGTCCAGTGATGGATTAAGCCAAGAGATACTAATAAATTGAATTATTATCTTTCTTAAGTTTTTTGTAACATGCAGCGCAAAATATGTAACTCATGCTTTCGAGCATTTAGTTTCATGTTGCGTGTTATATGTTACATATCGGTCAGTAGTTAGCAGTTTCTAAGTTTCATAACTAAATTAAAAAACAGTTTATGGAGAATTATAGAAAAAGTTTTGCATTGACATTTACCGTGTTTTCTGTGATCATGATCACAATTGCCTCATTCCTGTTTTTCTCTCCCGTGATCAAGGCTTTTTAAAACTAAATAAAATATTTGAATGCACAGTTTTCGGTGCTTCTAGCGACAGGGAAACACCTGATCCCTTCCCGAACTCAGCAGTTAAGCCTGTCAGCGCTGATGGTATCCACTTCGAGTGGAAAGAGTAAGCCAGTGCCGAGAACTGTGTATTTAAAACTAAAAAATTAGCACTCTGCTTGGCGGATTGCTAATTTTTTTTATTTGTGCTAATCTTTTAAGTGTGAATTTTTATTAAAAAATTTAGATTTATTTTTTATGGCTAATGATTATTATCAACTACTAGGTGTTTCAAAAAGTGCAAATGACGATGAGATAAAAAAAGCTTATCGTAAATTAGCACATAAACATCATCCTGATAAAGCTGGTGGCGATGAAGCAAAATTTAAAGAAATCAATGAGGCCTATCAAGTGCTTTCAGATAAAACAAAACGATCGCAATATGATCAATTTGGTCAAACATTCGATCAAGCAGGAAGAGCTGGAGCAAGCGGTGGTCAAGGTTTTGGCGGTTTTGATTTTTCTGGATTTTCTTCACAAAACTCACAAGGTTTTGGTGGTGATTTTGAATTTGAAGGAGGCGATTTTGAAAATATTTTCTCTTCTATTTTCAATGGAGGACGCGGTGGCAGTGCCACTAGAAAAAGAAAAGGCAAGGACATTCAAGTTGATGTGGAAATTGATTTTTCTGAAATGGTAAGTGGTGCAACGCGTCAAATTAATTTACGCAAAAGCACAACTTGCGATCGTTGTGATGGCACTGGTGGGGAAAATAATAGTGAGCTTAAAACTTGCTCCACTTGCGGTGGAGCAGGCAGAGTGCAGAAAGTCAGCCGGAGTTTTTTTGGCAATTTTTCTCAAGTGGCGGAGTGTCCTGATTGTTATGGCGTCGGAAAAAGAGTAGAAAAAAAATGTTCAAAATGTGGTGGAGATGGTCGCATAATGGCAGAAAATAAATTAGAAATTAAAATTCCTGCTGGAATCGATCATGGGCAAACACTTTCAATGCAAGGAGCTGGAGAAGCTGGCGGAGTTGGAGGAGCATCTGGCGATTTATATATTAATGTGCATGTCAAAACACATAAAGAATTCAAGAGAAATGGACAAGATATTTTAAGCTCGGTGGAAATTCCTTTTTCTATCGCAGCACTTGGTGGTGAAACAATTATTGAAACAATCGATGGTCGCTTAACTTTAAAAATTCCTGCCGGCACACAATCAGGTGAGCAGTTTCGCATCAGAGATAAAGGTGTGCCAAATTTGCATTCAGGTGTGCGAGGAAATCAAATTGTCAAAGTAATTGTACGGATTCCCAAAAAACTGACTCGCGAACAAAAACAATTACTAGAAAAATTAAAGCAACTCGGCGAATAATTTTTTTAAAATTTATCTTTAGTGACAAAAAATAAAAAAAAGCGTATAATAAAAAATATAAAAATAAATAACTAAACAAATAAATAAAAAAACAATATGGATCTTAGTTTAATTTTTTCTCAATTAGGTCTTTCTCCGAAAATAGCCCAAGACGCTATTTTATTTCTGGTTGTCGCTTTAGTTAGTTTTGTTTTTGGAATGTCAATCGGTCGGTTTAAATTAATCACTGTGCTTGTGAATATTTATGTTTCTGTGGCAATTCTCAGTGTTGTTCCTAAGGAATTATTTTCAGATTATTCTTATAGATTAGCTTTATTTTTTGGTATAATAATTTTATTAACTGTCTTGGGTAAAAAAATGTTTGAGATGCCGTTGTCTGGATCGGGCAAAGGTTTTCTGTGGCGAGTTTTTGCGATGAGTTTTTTGGAGGTGATGTTGATGCTAAGCGTGGCACTTGCTTTCGTGCCAAAAAAAATCGCACTAGGCTATATTTCTTCTAACGCTTATAGCTATTTCGTTTCTGAAAATTTTGCTTTCTTTTGGATGCTTATTCCCTTGGTATTTATGTTTATGATTCATAAGAAAATTCTTAAATAAAGACAAATGAAAAAAAATAGTTCAAGAAGTTTAGCTAAGATAAATTATCACATTCGTACCAACGCCATTAAGGACGATGAATTCAAGAATTCAGATTTAAAAAATGTAATTTCTGTTCCTTCTGGTATGGTCGTAATGGGTTAAACTAGTTGATTGCCATATGATAGCAGAAAAAGGGCTTCGGGGCTTGAATTCGGGTCAACTTGCGTGTTCGTGTCAAATCATTAAACTATAACACCAAAACCCTTTCTCGACCTTTTTTCTGCTGATAAATTTTAAACAAATTATCCAATTTTTTATCAATTATTCTTTTCAGTAATGCCGGATTTAGCGATTGATAAATTGTTGTTAATTCCTCTTTCCTTTTTTCAGATATCTGATCAGATTCTACGAGACGATGATAAGGCGTTTTTGCTTTGCCATATTTTCTTTTAATTTTTCCACCCAATCTTTCCTTACTTACCAACTTAATGACTGGTTGAAAAAAATTCTTGTAAAGTCGTAACTCATTATGATACAAATCATTGAGACAAATTTGTTCTTCCAATGTGTCATAACGCAAATAACCAATCACTTGCCTAATAGGAGTAGAGTTTTTTTGTTCAATAAAACAATTAAAGTATTACCACAATACTCAGAAAGGATTACTCCTTTTTCTTTCTTGGTTCCCTTGAAATACTTTTCTCGTAATGTATCCATATATTGCTTTTTGGCTTCTTTGTCCATACTTGGTACTGGGTTAAAAATTAACTCAATATTCTAGCATGGATTTGGGTGTCTTTTTAGTTGATAGATCAATGAGGGTTTTGGTGTTATTTTAGATGATGTGATGCGCGCTATTGACAAGAAATAAAAAACTCGCTAAGATGATTAAAGACATTATAAAATTGAATATAAGTTCAGATAGAGGGAAAAATTAGACTACAAGAACTTGGATTATCTATTTTTCTCAAAGACTACTATTGAAAGTATGAATGCTTTTCGTTGTAATGCTTTGAGAAATTCCGTCTATTTTTTTATTTTCAATATAATGCTAAAAATAATTTATGGCACAAGATAAAGAAATAGTAAAATTAGAAGGTGTGGTTGTTGAGCTTTTGCCCAACGCAACTTTTAAAGTTAAGTTGCCAAATAGTCATGAAATTTTTGCTTATATTTCTGGAAAAATGCGTGTAAATTATATTCGTTTAATTCCTGGAGATCGTGTATTAGTGGAAATGAGTCCTTATGATTTAACTAAGGGACGAGTAGTTCAAAGGCTTAAATAAAAAAATTTGTAAAAATATATGAAAGTTAAGGCATCCGTTAGAAAAATTTGTGATAAATGTAAAACAGTTAAAAGAAAAGGTGTGCTTTTTGTGATTTGTTCTAATCCAAAACACAAACAACGCCAAGGCTAATTAGAAAATTTTTAATCAGTAGCAAGAATTATCAATATGTTAAGAATCGCTGGAGTAAATATTCCTGACAATAAAAGAATCGAAATCTCACTTACTTATATCTTTGGAGTGGGTAAAAATATTTCGGGGGACATTTTGACTGAGCTAAAAATCGATAAAAATAAAAGAACGAAAGATTTGACAGAAGAGGAGCAAAATAGTATTCGCAGTTATGTTGAAAAGAAAATCAAGATTGAAGGGGATTTGAAATTAGAAGTAAGAGATAATGTGAAACGACTAAAAGAAGTCGGATGTTATCGTGGAACTCGTCATCAGAGAGGTTTGCCAGTGCGAGGACAAAGAACTAAGACCAATAATCGCACAGTGCGAGGTAATGTGCGAAGAACTATGGGATCAGGCAGAGTGAAGACAGAAAAGACCTAAAAATTTTTTAATAGTTTATATTATTATGGCGAAAGATACAGAACAAAAAAAAGATCTCGATGCGACTGCTTCAACGGCGGAAACCTTAGATGTGGTGACTGACGAAGAAATGAAATTAGAGGAAAAGAAAAAAATCAAAAAAGCTAAGAAGCAAATCCTAAAAGGCCGAGCAACCATAAAATGTTCATATAATAATACAATTATCAATATTTCAGATAATGTTGGTGGTGTTTTGGGCTGGTGTTCATCGGGACTTCTGGGTTTTAAGGGTGCAAAAAAAGCCACTCCATATGCCGCAACACAAGTAGTGGCCAATGTCAGCGAAAAGGTGCGAAAATATGGTATGAAAGAATTGGAAGTGTTTGTTCGCGGAGTTGGTTCGGGACGAGAAGCTTCTATTCGTGCGTTGGCTAATAATGGTTTTGAAATTACATTGATTAAAGATACAACACCAATTCCACATAATGGTTGTCGAGCAAAAAAACCACGACGAATTTAATTTTAAAGATAAGCAAAAATATATAACTTATTTATTTTAGAAAGAGCATATGGCAAGAGATACCCAAGCACAATGTCGAAAATGTCGCAGAGCAATGGAAAAACTTTTCCTAAAAGGTGATCGTTGCAATGGTCCAAAATGTGGAATGGTTAAACGCGCTTATATTCCCGGAGTACATGGCAAAAAAATGTCTCGTGGTAATCGTAGTGAATATGGCATTCAATTAAGTGCTAAACAAAAAATTAAACGCATTTATGGTGTTTTGGAAAAACAATTTAGAAAACATTTCGATGATGTCAGCGGAAAAAAGGGCGTAACGGGAGATTTGTTGCTCATTCGTTTGGAAACGAGATTGGATAATGTCGTTTATCGTATGGGATTTGGTAGTTCGCGTGCTCAATCACGCCAATTAGTTAATCATGGACTCATATCAGTCGATGGTAAAAAAGTTTCCATTCCTTCTTGTGCTGTAAAAGTTGGGCAAACAATCAGTATTAAAGCTGGCAAGGAGCAAAAGAATTATTTTAAAAATATGGAACAAGTTTTGAAAAATAAACAAGATTTTCCAAGTTGGATTATTTTCGATCATCAAAAACTTGAAGGCAAAGTCGTTAGCTTGCCAAAACGAGAAGAGATTGGCACAAATGTTGATGCTCAGATCGTTGTAGAATATTATTCGCGATAATTAAAATATGGGAACGGGTAAGTCTAGGAAACTACTCTTTGTTCCCCTAATTATTAAATTTTTTAAACAAATGCAACAAGTAATAACACTTCCACAAAAACCTAAGTACATTCCCATTGATGAAAAAATGGGTAAATTTGAAATTGATGGTTGTTATCCTGGCTATGGAACAACTGTTGGTAATGCTCTCCGACGAGTTTTGCTTTCTTCTTTGCCGGGTTCTGCGATTGTTTCTGTTAAGATTAAGGGCGTAAAGCATGAATTTTCGACAATTCCTAATGTGCTTGAAGATGTTATTCAAATTATTTTAAATTTAAAGCAAGTGCGTTTGAAATCTCACAAAGATGAAACTGTAACAGTTACACTGAATGTCAAAGGTGAAAAAGTCATCACAGCTGGGATGATTAAATGTCCAACAGATGTTGAGGTAATTACAAAAGATGCTCCAATCGCAACTATTACTAATGCAAAAGGTGAATTTGAAATGGAGATGGAAGTGGAAAATGGTATTGGATATGTGCCAGTCGATCAGCAAAAAAGAGATGTGAAAGAAGTTGGCAAAATTGCATTGGATGCGATTTATACTCCGATTCGTCGAGTAAACTACACAATTGAAAATATGCGTGTGGGAAAAAGAACTGATTTTGAAAAAATTAAACTGGAAGTAGCAACTGACGGTAGTATTTCTCCACAAGAAGCTTTCACGCAAGCGGTGAAAATATTAAGTGATCAATTTTCTGTATTAACAAATATTAGCGAAGTAGCAGAAGAAGCTGAAGTGGAAATTATTGAAGCGCCAGCTGAGATTGAAGTAAAAGAAAAAAATGTCACAGACGATTCTATGAAAATAGCCGTAATCGCCTTAAAAAATCTTTCTACGCGTACACTAAATATTTTAGAGTTGGCTAAGCTTGACACTATTGCAGATATTGTGGAATTAACTGAGGTGCAACTTGGTGAATTGGAAGGAATGGGAGCAAAAGGAATTAAGGAAATCAAAAAAGCCATCGGAGATTTTGGAATTAATCTCAAAAAGGAAAATTAAATCTCGTTTTTAAGTAAAAATTATGCGACATCAAAATAAGGGAAGAGAATTAGGCCGAGAAAGAAGTCAAAGAAAAGCTTTGTTTCGAACAATGCTAGGTAGTTTGATTATGCAAGAAAAAATTGAAACGACCGAAGCAAAGGCTAAGGAGCTTAAAGGTAAAATTGATCGTCTAATCAATAAAGCTAAAAAGGGAAAAGATCCTATCTATAAATTGGCCGTGATGCGTGATCTCAAGAAATTTATTCCAGCTATGGCCATGAAAAAATTGACTGGCGAATTTTTGGATAAATTTGAAAAAAGAACTAGTGGTTATGCCAGAATAATTAAATTAGCACCAAGAAAAAGCGATTCAGCTAGGATTGCTATTATTGAATTTGTATATTAAATTTATGATTATTAGAAAATATCATCTTTTCGATGCCTCAGATAAAACGCCAGGTCGCATGTCAACAGAAATTGCAAGAATTTTACGCGGGAAAAACAAAGTTGATTTTACTCCGCACATTGATGGAGGGGATTTTGTTGTTGTGATTAATTCTGACAATGTCAAGATTGCTTATGGCAAAGGAGACAAGAAAATTTATTATCGTTTTTCGGGTTATCCAGGCGGAATTACTGCAACCAAATTAAAAGAGCAACTGGAAAAAGATTCTCGCAAAATTATTAAAGATGCAGTCTATGGAATGCTTTGTAAAAATAAATTGCGTGACAAGATGATGAAGAGACTGCTTATTTATACTGATGCAACACACACGCACACAATAGATGGAACAACTAACTAATGATAATGAATCTATTTTAAATTATGGATAAGAAAAAAGTTACAACTAAAAATGAAGAGTCGGAAGAAAAAGTTACAGCAGGAAAATATTTTTATGCTGTGGGAAAAAGAAAAACCGCTATTGCTCAGGTGCGTATTTATCCAACCGACACGCCAGTTGATACTTTAGTGAATGGCAAAGAATTGACAGCTTATTTTTCTGTTTTGCGTTTTTCAGAAACTGTTAAATCAGCACTGACTTGCGTTGGATTGGCAGATAAATTCAATGTTACTGTGAAGGTTGTTGGAGGAGGAATTAACGCACAAGCAGAAGCAATTCGTTTAGGAATTTCTCGATCTTTGATTAAATTTGATGAAAATTTGCGTAAAGTTTTGAAGGCACAAGGCTTTCTCACTCGTGATGCGCGTATTGTTGAAAGAAAAAAACCAGGACTAAAAAAAGCACGCAAATCTCCGCAGTGGGCAAAGCGTTAAATTTATTTATATTTTGTATTTTGCAGAAACGAGCTACATGCTCGTTTCTTTTTTTCTTTTTTTGTAATTTTAAATTTTGACTTATGCTCGTTCTATGATATTATTGGCACAGAAAAGAATGTAAAATAATAATTAAAATTAAAAAAATGGTTAGTCAAGAAAGACCAACACAAAATAAAGCAAAAAGTCCATCTCAATATGACGAAGTGCCAAGTGAATTATTGGCGGAGATACTGGAAAGCAAGGCTTTGCCATTAGATCGTAAAAAACAAGAATCTGCGATTGCGAAACGAAAAGCCATTACCCAAGCGGTTCTCAGGAAGGAATTTAAAAGAGAAAAGGAAAAAGGGAAAGTATATGAACAATTATATGCAGATCTTCCAAGAGATAAAAAAGATATCTTTTCACAGCGTCTTGCTGAGACAGTAGAACAGATTTCTGAATATGTAACGGGCAAAAAATCTCTTGACGGACTGAGTGGTGAGGATCAATTTATTTTAGGTAAATTGCAAAATGCCTTTGATAAATTTAAAAAAGAAAATCCTGGTCAAGAATTTAAGCCTGCCTTTGACAAAGAAATCGATCGGAAAGTTTTTGATAATTTTCAATACAAATTAGCCTTTGAATCATTTCGCGATATGGAAGAGCAAGGTGATAGTAAAAAAGCTGGCGATATTTTAGCCAGTATACAAAAAGAGCAAATAGTAGATGATCCAGAAATTGAAGCATATTTCTTGGCAACGGCTGAGAGAGGTCTTCGGGGAAATATTGATCAAATTCGAGTCTATGATGAGCGCATTCAAACTTTAAAAAATGGAAAGGCTTTGCGATCGGAGGATAATATGGATTCGCTGTTGGCAAGTTTTGAGCAGGCAACTAGAGGAACTAAATGGACGGATGATTTTGATATTGAGGTATTTAAGGAAGAAAAAATTAACCAGCGAATGATTGGCGAAAAAGCCCAGCCCTTTTTAAGAAAAATGAAATTAATTACTACCTTTGCTTCGTATTGGGGATTATTCAGTGGAAAAGATCTTCAAGAATTTCCTGATTATGCGAGCATTAGTGAGGAATTTAGTAATAATCTGGATAATATTAAAGATCTACAAAGTCCAACTAATGAGGAATTTGGAAAAATTACCACTGCCTTTCTGACTCTTGCGGATTATGCAATAAAGCATGGGAAAAAAAATGAAATTGAGCAGGATCCTAATTATATAATGTTTAAAAAAATTATTGCCAGAGAGAAGATTTGATTTTCTCTTGAAAATTGCCAATTCTCGCTAAATGCGCTAACATTAATGAGGTGTAAATAATTTAAAGATATACTATTTTATGCGTGAAGATATTATTCAAAACAAGTTGGAAAAATTAAAAAATATTCAAGAGTTTGGCATGGAAGCTTATCCGGAAAAATGCGAGCGATCAATGACAAATCTTGAAGCTCTGGAGCAATTTGATAAATTATTTACAGAAGGTCAGGGAAATTTAATTTTACTTGGTCGTGTGAAATCCAATCGTCCAATGGGCGGTTCAACTTTTGCACATATTGAAGATGGCACTGGCAAAATTCAAATTTTTTTAAATAAAAATAATATTGAAGAAAAAAAATATAAATTATTTGCTAAAAATATTGAGATTGGCGATTTTGTGCAAGTAACAGGAAAATTATTTAAAACTAAACAAGAAGAAAAAACTTTAGAAGTGCATGATTGGAAAGTGCTTTCCAAAAATATTCGTCCCATTCCGACGGAATATTTTGGATTGAAAGACGAGGAAGTGCTTTTGCGAAAAAGATATTTAGATTTAATGCTCAATAGCGAAACACGAGAAATATTTCGTAAAAAAAATATTTTTTGGCAAACCATTCGACAATTTCTAGTGGCAGAAAAATTTCTGGAAGTACAAACTCCGGTTTTGGAGCATACGCCTGGTGGTGCTGATGCTGAACCTTTTTTGACGCATCATAACGCCTTGGATCAAGATTTTTATTTGCGAATTTCTCTCGAACTTCCCTTGAAGCGATTATTGGTTGGTGGCTATGAAAAAGTTTTTGAGATTGGTCGGGTTTTTCGCAACGAAGGAATTGATCGGGAACATTTGCAAGAGTTTGATCATATTGAATTTTATGCTAGCTACTGGGATTTCAAATCTGGTATGGAATTTTGTGAAAAAATGTATCGCGAAGTAGTTGAAAAAGTGACTGGCGGATTGGAAACGGAATACGAAGGCAATAAAATTAATTGGAGCAATAAATTTCCCGCGGTGGATTATTTCACGGAATTTAAAAAAGAAACTGGACTAGATTTGAATTTGGATTTATCTGTCGAAACTCTCAAAGCAAAAGCCGATGAGTTAAAAATAAAATATGAACCAAATTATTCCGTTGGTCGGATGATTGATTTATTGTATAAAAAAACGGTTAGACAAAAGCTTATTCAACCTTGTTTTTTAGTGGGGCATCCGCTGGAAGTTTCACCATTGGCAAAAATTGATCCGAAAAATTCCAAGAAAACTTTGCGATTGCAAATTGTGGCAGGAAAAAGTGAGTTGTGCAATGCTTTTTCTGAACTCAACGATCCAATTGATCAAAAAAATCGCTTTCTCCAACAGATGAAAGCGCGTGAAGCCGGAGACGCTGAAGCGCAAATGCTTGATGAGGATTTTGTGGAAGCTTTGGAATATGGTATGCCACCAGCTTTTGGTTTTGGTATGAGCGAGCGATTTTTTTCCTTTTTGATGAATAAATCCATTCGCGAAACAGTTATTTTTCCACCAATGAAGAGTAAGGAATAAAATCGATTTTATGAATAATTTAAGATATAAATTGGAGTATAGCAAGCTCCAAAAAGGGCAAAATAAAAAAGGGCAATTGCATAAGGACAAAACCTTATGAACCTCCCTTTATCGTGATTCTATAATTAGTATAGCAAAATAGCAATAATTGTCAAATGTTATGTTCGCTAGTAGCAAGAATTAATTTATAATTTTTTTAAATTTAAAAATATGCTAGACATTAAATTCATCCGTGAGAATGCAGACAAGATTAAAGAGGCGATTAAAAATAAAAATATTCAACTTGATTTGGACGAGTTTTTGGCGGTTGATAAGAAAAGAGTCGAAGCGTTGCAACAGGTTGAGTTATTAAATAGCGAAAAAAATAAATTAAATGAATTAATGCAGGCGAGTAAAACTGATGATGAACAAAAGATAGCTATTGAGCAAGGAAAAATAGTAAAAGAAAAAATAGCCAAAGCCGAGCCAGAATACTCAGATATTAAAAAATTTTTTGATGCGTTAATGGTTTTAGTGCCAACTATTCCATCAGATGATACGCCAATTGGAAAAGATGAAAGTGGTAATGTGGAAGTTTATCAAAAAGGCGAAATTCGCAAGTTTGATTTTAAGCCTAAGACGCACATAGAACTGGCAGAAGATTTGGATTTGGTTGATTTTGAAAAAGGGGCAAAAGTTTCTGGTTATCGCGGATATTATTTAAAAAATGAAGGATCACTTTTAGTAATGGCGCTGATGATGTATGCACTCAATAAGATGGTGGAAAAAGGTTATGCACCAATTATTCCACCAACGCTAATAAAAAGTTTTGCCTTATTTGGCAGTGGTTATTTTAAGGGCACGGATTATGATAGTGCTAGTGATAATATTTATCAAATTGCCACGCGAGATAAGGAAATGGACGGACAAGAAAGCAAGGAAAAGAAATTTTTGGTTGGCACGGCCGAGCCATCGCTTTTGGCTTATTTTTCCGATGAAGTTTTGGACGAAGCGAAGTTGCCGATTAAGGTTTGTGGTTTTTCGCCTTGTTATCGCAGTGAAATTGGTGATTATGGCAAAGACAATAAGGGGCTATATCGTGTCCATGAATTTATGAAAATTGAGCAAGTGGTTGTTTCGATTGCTGATATTGATGAGGCAACAAAATTGCAAGAAGAGATGGTGGCGATTTCTGAAGAAATGCATAGCGAACTTGGCTTGCCCTATCGTAAATTACAAATTTGCACAGGGGATATGGCGGCAGGAAAATATCGCGCCTTTGATTTAGAAGCGTGGATGCCCGGACTTGATCGTTGGGGTGAAACAGGATCGGCTTCAAATTTTGTTGATTGGCAAGCACGGCGACTTAATGTAAAATACAAAGATAAGACTGGTAACAAAAAATTCGCCTATCTTTTGAACAACACAGCCTTGCCATCAGTGCGACCATTGATTGCTATTTTGGAAAACTATCAACAACCCGACGGCTCAATTATAGTCCCAGAAGTTTTACGAAAATGGATGCCGGGGAATTTGGAGAGGGTTGTTAAGAAATAATTAATTAATTAAATTAAACAAATAATATGGGATTTGAAACACCAAAGCCATTTACGGCAAAAGAAAAAGATTTTACTAAGAGTAGAATAGAGTCAGATGCTAATTTAGTGAAAGGCGGGGCTGATATTGGAAATGATGGTAGCATTGTGCCCACAAAAAAACAAATAGAGCAAATAGAAAACGAAGAAAATAAGTCAGAAGAAAAATCTGATTATGCTTTCGCTGGAGAATTAAACAAGGAAAATAGCTATCAAATAGCCAAAATATTAGCACATAAAGTGTGTGAGTGTATAGAAAAGAGTAAAGGATTCAATACTGGAGATGGTGTTGTTGATGAAATTCAGGAGATCTGTAATGTGATAACAAAAAAGTTGAGTATGAAGGATGTTGACCTAGAGGATATTGGTCTAGATGATAATGAGGGTGAGGATCTTTATAATGGCATGATAACATATAAAGGTCAGGAAATAATTCATTATAGCGGTGGAGATGATGGATATAATTTTAAGATTGAAGAGGATGAAAAAGATTTAGAAAAGTTTTTTGAAATTTTTTTAAAAGATTTGCTAAATATGCAAGAATGAAGTTATGAAAAAACTAAAATTTCCTGAAAATTTTTTATGGGGTGTGGGGACTTCTTCGCATCAGGTTGAAGGTGGAAATGAAAATAATGATTGGTATGCTTGGGAACAAAAAGGAAAGACAAAAGAATTTTCCGGAATAGCTTGTGATTCTTGGAATCGTTTTCAGGAGGATAATGCTTTAGTAAAAAGTTTAAATTGCAATGCTTATCGAATTTCTTTGGAATGGTCAAAAATAGAACCGGAAGAAAATAAGTTTTCTCAAAAAGCAATCAAGCATTATCGAGATTTGTTGGTGGACATGAAAATTAAGGGAATCAAACGCGTCGTAACACTAAATCATTGGACAGTGCCTTTGTGGTTTTCACAAAAATATGGTTGGCACAAAAAAGAATCCGTCTTGGCTTTTCAGCGATTCGTAGAAAAAGTAATAAAAGAATTGCATCAAGAAATTGATCTTTGCATAACTTTTAATGAACCGCGACTAATTTTAAATAAAGGTTATGCCAGCGGAACTTTTCCGCCGGGAAAAAAGAATCCAATTTTATATTTTTTGGCACGAAAAAATTTAATAGAAGCACATAAAAAAGCCTATGCCATAATAAAAAAAATCAAACCAGCTTTGCCAGTCGGAATTACGCAATTTTGCAATGACTTTGATTATTTTGGCAAAGGTCGCTGGCAGAATTGGTTGACGGAAAAAGTGGAGAATTTTTACAACTGGCATTTTTTTGATCAAATTGGCGAAACAAAAGATTTCATCGGCGTGAATTATTATTACGGAGCAAAAATAAAACTAGCATATCCTTTTTATGAACTTGCAACTTATGAAAAAAAAGTGACAGATATGGGCTGGGGAGTTTCGCCTGAAGGATTATTTGAAATCGTGATGGATGCTTGGGAAAAATATAAAAAGCCGATTTATATTTTAGAAAATGGCATTGCTGATGGCGAAGATAAATATCGAGCTGAATATATCAAAGCACATTTGCGAGCGTTGCATAAAACCATCAGG
This sequence comes from Candidatus Moraniibacteriota bacterium, assembly GCA_037137555.1. Classification (GTDB taxonomy): domain Bacteria; phylum Patescibacteriota; class Minisyncoccia; order Moranbacterales; family UBA2206; genus UBA9630. The sequence goes on along the minus strand of JBAXKA010000013.1, from coordinate 6,462 downwards.
AAAGGCGTTGATGTGCGAGGCTATTTTTATTGGTCGCTTCTGGATAATTTTGAATGGAACGCCGGATATGAAATGAAATTTGGCCTGTTTGCGGTTGATAGAAAAACGATGGAGCGAAAAATGCGACCTAGTGCACTAGAATATGCGAAGATTTGCAAAGAGAATGGATTGATACTAGATTAAATTAAATAATTAAAACTATGCGAATCGGTATTGATGCGCGCTTCTTTGGTTCTGTTGGCAAAGGACTAGGACGATATACGCAAAAATTAATTGAAAAGTTGGAAAAAATTGATTCAGTCAATGATTATTTTATTTTTCTTAAAAAGGAAAACTTTAATGAATATCAAACGCAGAATCCAAAATTTAAAAAAGTATTAGCTAATTATACTTGGTATTCTTTTTTTGAGCAACTGCTTTTTCCACGATTACTCAAAAAATATCAGCTAGATTTGATGCACTTTCCACATTTTAATGTGCCAGTATTTTATCGCAAAAAATTTATCGTGACTATTCATGATTTAATTTTAATTCATTTTCCCACCGTTAAAAATACTACGCGAAATTCATTTTTATATCAATGCAAATTTTTGGCATATCGCTGGGTGATTAACTCGGCAATTAGTCGGTCAGAAAAAATTATTACCGTCTCTGAATTTACTAAAAAAGATATTCTGGAGAATTATAAAAACATTACTACGGAAAAAATAAGCGTTACTTATGAAGCGTGTGAAGATTTCTGTTTATTGAGTCCAAATAAGGATGAGGAGATTTTGAAAAAGTATGCTATAATGAAACCGTACTTAATTTATGTGGGGAATGCTTATCCGCACAAGAATTTGGAGAGATTGATTATGGCTTTTTCTTCGCTTTCTGATAAGTTTCCCGATTTGCAATTGGCGCTGGTTGGCAAAGAGGATTTTTTTTATCAGAGATTGAAAGAATTAGTTGAGAATAAGAAAATTAAAAATATTATTTTCCTGGGGTTTGTTCCAGATTTAGAATTAGATACATTGCAACATAATGCCACAGCCTATGTTTTCCCATCATTATATGAAGGTTTTGGATTGCCACCGCTGGAAGCAATGGCGAAAGGCACCCCAGTAATTTCTTCTGATCATCTGTGCATGCAAGAAATTCTCGGAGATAGTGCTTATTATTTCAACGGAGAAATTGAGAGAGAAATCGCAAAAGCCATTGAAATAATTTTAACAGATAATAATTTGCGAAAAAAATTAATTAATGCTGGTTATAGGCAAATAAGAAAATATAGTTGGGAAAAAATGGCAAAAGAAACGCTAGAAATTTACAAAAATATGGAAAAATAAATACAAAAATGCAAAAAATTAATCGACAAAAAAACCGAATTATTCCACAAATGCATGATGTCAAGCCAGTTGATAGTAATGGCAATTTGGATTTGGAAAGAATTGATCGGCCAAGGCGGTTTTCGAGAAATAATGTTTCGCCTGGATTGAAAACTCATGAAATTAAAACTACTGCAGTTTTTTATGATGTTAGGCGACTAACTCCACAGGAAGATGAAATCAAGAGATTTCAAAAAGCTATTTTGGAGGAAAAAGAAATAGTATTACGAGCGGAAAGGCAAAAATTTTTAGATCAAGAAGCAAAATTAATCTCGTTTCGCGAACAAGCAAGATTGCAAAAAGTAGCTGAAAAACAAAGGCAATTATTATTTCAAGCACAAACGGAAAAACAAAAAAGACAAGAAGAGCATGAAAGACAAATATTTCATGAGCAAAAAGAAAGGGAAAAACAAAAATACAAACAAGAGCAAATAATTTTAAATCAAAAAAGAAAACAAGAATTCATTCGAGCACAAGAAATATTCACACACAAATTTAAAAATAAATTAAGTAATCTTGAAATTTTTGTTTTAAATATAATAAAAGCACCAGTTCGCTTGTTGGCTTATTCGGGAGAAGTGCTGGCTGATTTTTTTGAATCGCTTATTGCTTCGGTTGAAAACTTTTTTGAAATTATCACAAACAAAAGACAACAGTATTATGGCTATACGGATAAAAAAGTTACTAAAAAAAATACTTTTTCTTTTTTTGCTTTTGCCACTTGTGTATTTTTATTAGTTTTTGGTGTGGGATTTTTCTATCGTAGTTTGAAAATAAAAAGCTTGGTACTAGAAAATGGAAAAATTGCTTATGCTAGTCTTAATGAGGCGAAGGATGGTATAAAACAACGAGACTTTGATGGTGCCGTTTTTAAATTTAATGATGCTTATGCTCGTTTTGATCTGATTCAAAAAGATATTAATAGTTTAGGTGGTGTGCTCGTGGAATCCTCAAGATTTGTTCCTTATTTATCTAAACTTTCTTCCGGTTCTTATTTATCTGAAGCAGGAAAAAATATTTCACAGATTGGTTCTTTGGCAATGGAGATTATGAAAACATTAAATAATATTAAAAATCCACTTGATGGAGCAGAAACAATTTCATATTTGAAAATTTTCAAAGAGGCGGATAAAAATTTAACAGAAATTGCCTTGCAAATTAATGAACTAAATGGCAACTTGGAAAAAATTAATCTTGAAGATATTCCTGAAGCACAACGCAGTCGTTTCGTGGAAATGAAAAAGAAATTGCCAGAAATCAGTAAATTTGTAACTAGTTTTTCTGAAGAAGAAAAGATTTTGGCCGATGTGCTTGGCGGAAATGGTCCGCGAAAATATCTTTTTCTTTTCCAAAATAATCAAGAAATGCGTGCAACTGGAGGCTTTATTGGCACATACGCTGTGCTAGATATTTTTGATGGCAATATCAAAAGTTTTTTTGTAGATGGTATTTTTAATCCTGATGGGCAACTGAGAGAAAAGATAATTCCACCAGCACCAATTCAAAAAATTAGTGCTGCTTGGAGCTTGCATGATAGCAATTGGTTTCCTGATTTTCCGATGTCAGCCGAAAAAGCTTCTTGGTTTTATGAAAAAACCGGAGGGCCGACTGTGGACGGTGTCATCACAATGACGCCGACTGTGATGCAACGACTTTTGGAAATTACTGGACCAATTGAAATGCCAGAATATGCCGTTACGATTGATAAAAATAATTTTCTGGAAAGTATTCAGTATGAAGTCGAGGTGGATTATGACAAAGAATTAAATCAGCCGAAAAAGATTTTGGCTGACTTGGCACCAAAAATTTTGAATCGTATTTTTAATACGAGAAATATCGCCGATATCACAAAAACGATGGAGGTGCTTTTATCAAGTCTTAATGAAAAACATGTTTTAATTTATTCTAAAAATTATGCAGTTGAAAAAATGCTTTCGGATAATGGTTGGTCAGGAGAAGTTTTGGATACGAAAAAAGATTATCTTTCTGTCATCAATACAAATATCAATGGTTATAAAACTGATGGCGTGATTGATGAAAAAATTGAACATAAGGCAGAAATTCAAACCGATGGGTCAATCATTGACACTGTTTCCATAACCAGGCATCATAACGGGGGGAATACGCCGTATGATTGGTGGAATAAAGTTAATGCAGACTATATGCGTGTTTATGTGCCAAAAGGATCGAAATTAATTCGGGCTTCTGGGCAGACAAATGAATTTAATTCTCCGCCAATTGATTATCGCGCACTAGGCTTTAAACAAGATGCTCAAGTTGGCATAGAAGAAGATTCAATGAGTATCGATTCTGACAGTGGCACAAGGATTTATGAAGATTCCAATAAAACCGTTTTTGCCAATTGGGTATATGTTAGTCCGCAAGAATCAGTTACGATGGTTTATTCTTATATCTTGCCGTTTAAGTTGGATACAAATTTAACAACAAATCCAGCAGATACTTATTCACTGCTAGCTCAAAAACAATCTGGCAGTGTTGGCAGTGAATTTTCTGCAAAAATAGTTTATCCTAATTTATACAAATCAATCTGGAAATATCCCAATGAAAGTATTACTAATTTTGCTCCAGACGAAAAAAATAAAAGCGGAATTGAGTTGAAAAGTGATTTGAAAACAGATAAATTTATCGGAGTGGCATTTGAAAAAAATAATCCCTAAATATTTACAACTATTTTGTGATAAGAAAAATTCTTCATAGCCAATTACTTTTAAATTCAGAACCATCTCGTTCTGTAATTTCGGCTGCGTTTATCATCACGATCGCTGGACTCGCGAGTCGCTTGCTTGGTCTTGTCCGGGATCGTTTTTTGGCAACTACTTTTGGTGCAGGTGATACGCTGGATATTTACTATGCCGCTTTTCGTATTCCGGATTTGATTTATAATATTTTAATTTTGGGTGCGCTTAGTGCCGCTTTTATTCCGGTGTTCACGGGATTGATTAGTCAAAAAAAGGAAAAAAAAGCTTGGGATATCGCTAATGGCGTAATGAATTTAGCAATTACTTTTGTGATTATTTTGTCACTTATCTTTTGTTTCTTCGCACCATATTTAATGAAAATTATTACTCCCGGTTTTCCGCCAGATAAAATGGATCAAGTCGTTTTTTTCACAAGAATAATGTTTCTTAGTCCAGTCTTTCTGGGAATTAGTGGAATTTTTGGCGGAGTGTTGACATCATTTAAACGATTTTTAATTTATTCTTTAGCTCCAATTTTCTATAATCTAGGAATTATTTTTGGGGTTGTTTTTTTTGTGAGATTATGGGGACCAATTGGACTTGCTTGGGGTGTGGTACTTGGAGCTTTTTTGCATATGTTAATTCAATATCCCGCTGCAAGACATTTAGGTTTTCGATATAGCTTTGCTTTTAAGAAGTATTTTTTTGATAAAGATATTCGGCATATTTTGAAATTAATGCTTCCTAGGATGATGGGAATCGCTGTTTCACAGGGCAATCTTTTTGTAATTACAATTTTTGCTTCAACGCTTGTCGCCGGCAGTTTATCAATTTTTAATTTTGCTCAAAATTTGCAAAGCGTGCCATTGGGAATTTTTGGGATTTCTTTTTCGATTGCGGTTTTTCCTGCGCTTTCTGCTTTATGGGCAACGAATAATAAAAAAGAATTTGCAAAAACATTCGCCGAAACATTTTGCCAAATTATGTTTTTTGTTATTCCGCTGAGTATTTTTATCTTACTCTTGCGTGCACAGATTGTGCGAGTAACGCTTGGTGCCGGAAAATTTGACTGGGAAGATACTATTCTTACTTATGAATGTTTGAAATATTTTACGCTCAGTCTATTTGCTCAAAGTGTAATTCCGCTTTTAACGCGCTCATTTTATGCTATTCATAATACTAAAACGCCATTTTATGTGGCTATTTTTAGTGAGATTATTAATATTATTTTAGTAGTTCTCTTGATTAGAGAATATCAGATTACTGGATTAGCAATCGCTTTTTCTGTTACGAGCTTAGTACAAATGTTTTTACTATTCAGCATGCTTCGTCTCAAGTTTGATGATCTCGGAGACAAAAAAATTATAAAATCAGTCGGACAGATTTCATTAGCAGCGATTTTTTCTGGCATCGTCGTGCAAATTTTTAAGTATTTAATTGCCAGTATTGTTGATATGGATACTTTTTTGGGTGTTTTTTTTCAACTAGCTATTTCCGGAACAAGTGGCGTTTTGATTTTTTTATTTTTGTGTCATTTCCTGCGCCTAGAAGAGTATATGAATTTTAAAGAATCATTAACTAGAAGAATTTTTAAAGGAGAAAAGAATATCACAGAGAACATTGGTGAAGTTAGTGGTGTTTGATTGATTTTTTTTGATTATGTGCTATTATAAATAAATAAGTTAGTTAAGCGTAGATATCGTTATGAGTCGAAATAAAAGCTTATTTTTAGTGGGAATATTTTTTTTGGTTGTCATGATTTGTGGCAATATTTTTTGGAATATGTTAACTCGTAGTGATACGGATGCTTTTGATAAAATAAAAAAAGAAACAGTGGTTGGATTGGCAAAACAAACAGGTGCATCGTCAACCGCTAATTCTCAGTCGGAAACATTGGGCGCTGCGACAAAAACAGAATCAGGCAGTGAGACTGACACGAGTAATGATATCAAACAAAGTCCAACTCCACTTGCCGAAGAAGAAACAGCAAACTGGAAAACTTATATTGACGAAAAAAACAAATTTGAATTTAAATACCCAGATGATGCAAGCGTTGTTTTCAATGGTGAGTTGATTCGCGTTTCTCAAAATAACAAAACATGGAAATTTAGACGCTATGCTAACAAAGAAAAAGTTGATTTACAATCATGGTATGATGAAGTTTTTTCTGAAAAGGAGCGAAAAAATTGCACACTTACCATAGCAACTTTAGTTGTGGGAAGTTATGAAACAAAATATGCCAATCCGGGCTCTGGTGAAATAGCTTGCGGAAAATCCGGATCATTTTCGATTAGCGCTAATAAGGAAAATGTGATTCGCGTGGAGGTGGGAGCGGAAACAGTGGAAAATGTAAATAAAATTTTGAAAACTTTTAAATTTAAGGACTAGGGATGGTG
>JBAXKA010000012.1:0-23961 GCA_037137555.1 Candidatus Moraniibacteriota bacterium | reverse complement strand
TACAAATTAAATTTACACCCCTATTTCAATAAATTCAGTATAGCATGAAATTTTATTTTTGCAATTTTTCATTTCTGCATTTTATCTTGAAATTCTCAAACTATTCAACACGACCGAGACTGAACTGAATGACATCGCAGCAGCGGCAATGGCTGGCGTTAAGAAGCCAAACATCGCCAATGGAATGGCTATGATATTATAGAAAAAAGCCCAAAATAAATTTTGTCTGATTGTGCGAAAAGTTTTGCGAGAAATTAAAATTGCCTCCACCACTTTATTGAGATTATTTTCTAACATCACAATTTGTCCAGCTTCCTTGGCAATATCCATTGCACTGCCCATCGCAATACCTAAATCAGCTTGAATAAGACTTGGCGCATCATTGATTCCATCTCCAACAAAGATAATCTTTTCGCCTTGTAGTTGAAATTTTTTAATTGCCGCTAACTTTTCGTGTGGCATAACATCAGCGATGATATTATTAATTCCTAAATTTTTCGCCACCGATTCGGCCACAACCATACGATCGCCAGAGATTATGCCTACTTTCAAGCGCATCTTTTTCAAAGTTGTAATAACTTTTTTGGCCTCATCACGAATTTCATCTTCAATCAGAAATGCCCCAAGCACATCGCTGTCACATGCCACAAAAAGAAGTGCGCCGGCTTGATTAGTTGGTGCTATTTCCATCTCAGTTATCCAAGAACTACTCAGATTATTTTCGGTAATAATTTTTGCATTACCCAAATAAATATTTCCGCCTTGATTATCAACGCCAGAAAGACCACGACCCTTATCCTCCTTGATATTTTCAATTTTATTTCCATTAGTATTTAAATTCATTTTATTGGCATGTGCCACAATAGCTTTGGAGTATGGATGCTCAGAATTAAGTGCAAGAGCATAAGCTAATCCCAAAATATCTGTTTTATTATTTTTTGCATTAGGATTTATTAATATTTCTCTAACAACCGGTTTGCCTTTTGTTAGTGTTCCAGTTTTATCAAAAATAACCATTGAAATATCTTTTATTCGTTCAAAACCTTCTCCACTTTTAAATAATATGCCTTGTTTTGCACCGCGTCCTGCTCCCACCATAATTGCCGTTGGCGTAGCAAGACCAAGAGCACAAGGACAAGCAATAACCAACACGGAAACAGCATAAATAATTGCTTTTATTATTTCATGTGCAAGCAATGACCAGCCCAGAAAAGTTACAAGGGCCAAAATTAAAACGGTTGGAACAAAAACCCGCGAGGCTTTATCTGCTAATTTTTGAATTGGCGACTTGGAATTTTGTGCCTCTTCAACAGTTCTGATTATCTGTGCTAATGCTGTGCCTTCTCCTGTTTGTGAAATGCGTATCTTTAAAATTCCATCTTCATTTAGCATTGCACCGAAAACATAATCCCCTATTTTCTTTTCCACCAAAAGTGATTCGCCTGTTAGCATCGATTCGTCAACGGCCGATCGACCATCAATCACAAATCCGTCAAGTGGAATTTTCTCACCCGGACGCACCACGACCACATCACCAATCTTAAGTTCAGAAATTTCAATTTCTTTTTCCTCTCCACTAACCAAGATACGCGCCCTCTTAGCACCAAGCTCCATGAGACGACGCATCGCTTCTCCTGTTTTTTGCACACTAATATCTTCAAAATATTTTCCCAGAAGAATAAATATAATAATCACGGCGGCTGTTTCAAAGTATTCCTTTTGTCCGTGAAAAATTGCCCACAGACTGAAAAAAAACGCGACGACTGTTCCCATCGAAATCAAGCTATCCATATTGGCCTCTCTCTTTTTTGCTTGAAGAAAGGCCATGCGATGAAATGGCCAACCAAGAATAAAAACAACAACCGTCGCCAAGAAAATATGCACCCACATAATAAGATCTATTCCAAAAAATATAATTCCAAATTTAAATTTCCAAACCATCCCCAAAAGTATTGGAAAAGAAAAGAATATAGACAAGATAAGACGAATTTTTACATTACCAAAGAGTTCATTTTTATATTGTGCGTATTTATTAATTATCTGATATTTTTTAGCCAGCTGACCACCAATCCCATAACCATTAGTAAGAATTATTTTTTTTATATCCTCTTCACTGATCAATTTATTATCATATTCTACCAGAGCTTTTTTGGTTGCAAAATTAATAGAAGCTTTTTTAATTCCTGACGCACGCGAGAGTGCCCGTTCATTGCTCGCACTACAACTCGCACAAGTCATTCCGGTTATTTCAATAATTATTTTTTTATTTGGCATAAGTTTTTTTAGCTTAAAAATTAAAAAATAAAAATTTATTTTTATTATTCAGAGACAACGAATTTGCCCCGCACCATTCCCATCCAACAACTAAAAGGTATTTCACCTGCTTTATTGGGAGTAAACCTCACAATATTATCACCAGCATTTAATGCTTGCGAAATTCCCAAACTAGGAATAATGATTTTATTTGTGCAACCAGTAATATTATCCCCTTTTATCACCCAACGCACTGGCACGCCTTTTTTAAGCTTAAGTATGTTTGGTGCAAATCCTGCACTAGTCACATGCATTTCAATTATTTGTTCAGCTCCATCAGTTTTTGTATTTTTTTCAGCCTTATCTTGGCGACTAAATATATTCCCAGAAGCACCCATAAGAGCCAAGCCGGAATTAAAAGTATAAAAAGCAAAAAGCAAAATAAGTATCCCCGCCACTTTTTGAAAGAGTTTTGTATTTTTTCCTCTGCTCCAAGAAGTCGTAACTCCCAAGACCATAAGAGATGGCAGTGTGCCAAGTGCAAATAAAAACATACCAATACCTCCTCGCATAAAACTGCCCGAAGCTATTGCAAAAACCTGCATACTTTGTGTGAAACCACATGGCAAGAAAAAACTCATCACGCCCAAAAGAAATGGCGCCACTGGATTATTTGATTTTTTTAGTTCACTCCATGGTGCACTAAGAAATTTTGGCATTTGAATACCAAAACTTGCAATATCCGGAAATAAACCTAAAATATTTAGACCAAGAATACTCATAACCACAGCAATAATTATAGTATATATTGCTACGAAATTACCACTAATATTAATTTCTCCACCAATTGCGCCAAGCAGTCCACCTAAAAAGAAGAAGCCTCCCAAGCGACCGGCATGAAAAAGCAAATTAAACAAAATTCCACCGCTCCAAAATCCAGCTTTCGCTCCTCGATATTTTTCAGAAAAAGCAATTACAACAGAACCAACAACGACTAAGCAACTCGAAACTGAAGCCACTAATCCAATTAAGAAAGCTGTACCATAATCGGCGTTAGATTTTAATGCTCCAATATTTCTAGCCAGGCTTGAATTTTCAAATAAACGAAAGCTATAAATAATCAAAAAAACAAACAGTACTGCCAAAATCCACGACTTCCAATCTTTTTTATTATTAATATTATTTAAAACTTCTTTTTTTTCTGATACAGTATATCCAAGTTTTGCTACAAGCTCTTTTATTTTTGAAAATTCTGGTGCATCTTTGTCATAATCCAACTCCACAACGCCTTTTTTTCGATCAGCCCTAACACACAAGACGCCAGGAACAATCAAAAGCTCATCATTCAGTAATTTTTCGCAACTAATGCAATGCATGCCTTTGATATATATTGTTTTTGTTTGCATATTTTTTAAAAAATTATTTATTTATTTTGCTAAGTTGCAATATTTCCAAAATCATTTTTTGTTTTTTATTTTCATTCGTTCCCTGCATTGCACTCATGAAGCAACTATTTAAATGTCGCTTAAGCAATTTATCATTCGCTGATTTCAAGAGTCCAATCACAGCTAAGTTTTGTTGCATGATTGAAACACAATATTCCCCTTCCTCAAGCATTAATATTACTTTCGCTAAATGCGTTCGCGCTTTTTTTAAGCCGATTGAAATTTGTCCATCATCTTTTTGCATAATTTTTAAAATTAAAATTTAATAAAATTATATTTGCAATACCTACCCCACAGGTATAAGTTATCTTATTTCAAAAATCTTGTCAAATAAAAAACCATGCAATTTAATTTCATGGTTTTTTCTGGAATAACAATGCTACTATTTTTTTATTAAACTTCGACTCTGGAAAAAAACCAACTACCAATAAATAAAAATATGCCCGCTACCAAAGCAACAACTCCGACATCCAAAAGAACGCCGAAGTGACTCACGCCAATCAAAATTCCCCGCAAAGCATCAATGCCATAAGACAGCGGATCGAGTCGCACCATAATAGCAATCGCATTAGGAAGTCCATCAAGCGGAAAAAGTGCACCAGAAAGAAAAAATAAGGGCATAACTAAAAAATTGATAATCAATTGAAATCCCTGCATGTCATCCATTTTCGAAGCGATTGCAATGCCCATTGCCGTAAAAAGCAAGGCGATAAGTAGCATCACAAAAAATGCCACTGGTACCAAAAAAATATTGACTGGACGAAAACCCACTGCCAAGGAAATACAAAAAACAATTGCACCTTGCAGAACGGCCACCGTTGCTCCGCCAAGTGTCCGTCCAAGCATAATATTCCAACGAGAAACTGGTGCCACCAATGTTTCTTTCAAAAAACCAAACTGTCGATCCCAAATAATTTCCATACCAGAAAAAACCGAAGTAAAGATAATACTCATTCCGATAATTCCTGGTGCCAAAAATTCGATGTAATTTCCTTGTCCCGCTTTTTGATAGACGGGACCAAAACCATAACCAAGTGAAACTAAAAATAATAATGGCTGAGCCAATGAGCCAAGCATCCTTGATTTAGAACGAGAATATTTTTTTAATTGTCTGAGCCACAAAATATAAATTGTTTGCATAAATTTTTTGAATTAGTTTTTCATTCTTCCTCGCATAAAAGTACGCATCCGATCTGTTGATTTTCCCGCTTCTTCTCTGATTATTTTTCCCGTCAATGCCAGAAAAGCATCCTCTAGTGTTTCTGTTTTAGTTTGTAATTTAAGTTCCGTTGATGTGCCCATCGTGATAATTTTTCCGTTATCAATAATGGCAATTCTTTCCGCCACTCTTTCCGCTTCTTCCATGTAATGCGTACTAAAAAAAATTGTTGTGCCTTCGGTTTTATTTAATTCTTGCAAATAACTCCACATATGATTTCTAGTTTGCGGATCAAGTCCCAGCGTTGGTTCATCTAAGAATAAAACTTTAGGATGATGCAACAATCCACGGGCAATTTCCAGTCTTCGCTTCATTCCACCAGAAAACTCCTTCACCAAACTATCCTTACGATCCCAAAGCTCAACTAGTTTCATTAAATATTCAATTCGCTCTCTGCGTAATTTTTTAGGCACAGAATACAGCACGCCATGAAATTCCATATTCTCCCAAGCAGTTAAATCATCATCCAAACTAGGATCTTGAAAAATAATTCCAATCGAACAACGCACAGCGTTAGAATCTTCTGTTGTGTCAAAACCATTTAAGCTAATTTTGCCTTTTGTTTGACGCAAAAGTGTAGTAAGCATCTTAATAGTTGTTGATTTCCCAGCACCATTGGGACCAAGAAAAGCAAAAATTTCTCCCTTTTTTACCTCAAAAGAAATATCATCAACAGCGACAAAATTACCAAATTTTTTAGTTAGATTTTCAACTTTAATCATTTCTGTATTTTAATTATTTCTCAATAGCTACAGGATACCACGCCAAAAAAAATTGCACAACATAAATTTTACTGATATACTTAAATTAGTTTTAAATTAAAAATAAAAATATGCAAGAAATAAAAACGGAAAAATTTAGTTGGATTGATTTTCAAGAACCCAATGCTGATGATATTTTGAAAATCCAAAAAAGATTTAACCTTCATCCACTGGTTGTAGAGGAATTTTCCACGCCAACACTCCGGCCAAAAGCCGTGGAGTATGACAATTGTGTTTATTTGGCAATCCACATTCCCCTTTATGACAGCGAAAACAAAACAACCTATCCAGGAGAATTAGATATTGTAATTTGTGAAAATACACTTATCACCTCTCATGATGTAGAAATTTATCAGCTCGGTGATTTTTTCAATGAACTAAAAAGAAGCAAAAAGAAACGCGAATTATTTATGCAACAAAGCCCAGGAGCACTTTTGCGCTATATTCTGGAAATGCTTTTGGAATCATGTTTTCCTCGCCTTGATCATATTTCTCGCAAACTGGATAATATTGAAAAAGAAATTTTTGCTCAACATGAGAAAGAGATGGTCTTTGAAATTTCACTTGTCAAAAGAGATATTCTCAATTTTCGTCGCACAATGAAACCGCAACGAAGCGTTTTTGAATCACTTACACAAGAACATAAATATATTGAAAAAGAATTGCGACCATATTTTCAAGATCTGATTGGAACAAATATTCGCATTTGGAATATGCTCGAAAGTGCCAAAGAAACAATTGAATCGCTAGAAGCAACTAATAATTCCTTGCTTTCCAATCAACTTGACATGACTATGAAAGTGCTCACGATTTTTTCCGCTGTAATGTTGCCAATGACCGTTTATTCTAATATACTAGCAATGAGTGCTGATATTCCCTTTGGCAAAAATCCTAATGCTTTTTGGATTCATTTAAGTATCATGCTTGCTCTATCGTTAGCTACGATAACTATTTTTAAAGCTAAGAAATGGCTCTAATCCGAACTACAAAAATATGCTGAAATTATATAATACGCTCACAAAAACTAAAGAAGAATTTAAATCAATAAATACTGGAAAAGTTGGCATGTATGTTTGCGGTCCAACAGTTTATGATTTCGTTCATCTGGGAAATATTCGAGCCTACACCACGCCAGATATTCTCAAAAGATATTTGGAATATTTGGGCTATGAAGTTCGATTAATAAAAAACATTACTGATGTTGGTCATCTAACTGATGATGACATTGCTCAAGGTGATAGTGGTGATGATAAAATTGAGAAAAAAGCTAGGCTGGAAAAAAAATCTCCGGCTGATATTGCTCAATTTTATGAAGACGATTTTCGAGAAGTGGAAAACCGGATGAATATTTTGCCTGCTCAATATTTTCCCCATGCCACCGCCCATATTCCACAAATGATTAAACTCATTACAACTTTGATTGAAAAAGATTTTGCTTATGAAAAAAATGGCAATGTTTTTTTCAGTGTTACCAAATTTCCTGCTTATGGAAAGCTTTCTGGCAACACCTTGGAAAACTTAAAAGTTGGTGCGAGACTAGAAGAACATCCTGACAAAAAAAATCCTTGGGATTTCGCATTATGGCTCAAAGCTCCCAAGGAACATTTGCTCAAATGGGAATCTCCTTGGTCAATCGGTTATCCTGGTTGGCATATTGAATGTTCCGCTATGAGTTCGGAATATCTTGGTGATACTTTTGATATTCATACTGGCGGTGAAGATAATATCTTTCCTCATCATGAAGCAGAAATCGCCCAAACTGAATGTGCCACCGGAAAAAAATATGTTAATTATTGGTTGCACACACGCCATCTCAAAGTTGATGGAACAAAAATGTCAAAATCAAAAGGTAATTTTTATCGACTACGAGATATTGAGGATAAGGGTTATTCTCCAATGACCTTGCGTTTGCTTTTGCTTTCTTCGCATCGCCAAACCCAACTCAATTTTACTTGGAAAGCAATGGACCAGGCCAAATCTAATTTACAAAAAATCAATGATTTTATTTTAAATTTAGAAGCACTCGCCACTGCGAAAGAAGCTGAAACCACTTTCATAATCACCAAATATCAAGAAAACTTTGAATCGGCCATGAATGATGATCTTAACACTCCCCTAGCACTTAGTGTTTTATATGAACTTATAGCTGATGCCAATAAATTGCTTGTAAATTCTGCATTAAGCTCTGGTGATGCAAGAAAAATTTTGGCTTTATGGAAAAAAATAAATTCTGTTTTTGGTTTAAGGCTTTTTGGTCAAGCAGAAATTCCAAAAGAATTAATTGAGCTTGCCGAAAAAAGAAAAAATGCCAAACTTGATCAAAATTTTGAGCAATCAGATAAGCTTCGCCAAAAAATTGAAAGCTTTGGTTATATTGTCGAAGATTTAAAAGATAATAATTATTTAATTAAAAAACAATAATATGCAAAACTCTTGCAATTGCTCCAGTTGTCCGCATCAATGTAATAATGCAGATGATGAAAATGAAAGTATGAATGATCTCGCCAAATTAAAAGCCCAAAAATTAATAACCAGCCTGAAAAATGACATCCAAGCTTTGGGTTTTAAAACTGAGGAGACCGAAGATGGCATTAAAGTTTCAAATTAATGCCAAAAAATTTCTGGCAAAAAATTAAAAAACCGATTTTAGCACTTGCGCCAATGGCTGGAATTACTGATAGTGCTTTTCGCCAAATTTGTATTCGTCATGGTGCCGATGTTATTTATTCAGAAATGGCTAGTGTTAGTGCTTTATTTTTTAAACCAGCAAAAACTCTTGAATTAGTTCGCTTCACAAAAAAAGAGCGTCCTTATGTCGTGCAACTTTTTGGAAATATTCCAGAACATTTTGCTGTTGCCACTAAAATTATTACGCAAGAAATAAAACCGGATGGAATTGATATTAATTTTGGTTGTCCCGCCAAAAAAGTTTTTAAACATGGTTCCGGTTGTGCCTTGATGCCAAAGATTGAATTGGCCCGCGAAATAATCTTGGCTGTTTGCAATAACACAAAATTGCCTGTGTCAATTAAAATTCGTGCTGGTATTAAGGGTAAAGACGCATTGCAATGCGTCTCTACGGCTACTGAATTTATTGAAAAAACCAAAGACCTGCCATACTCTGCTGTTATGGTGCATGGCCGAACTTATGAAGGCGGATTTTCCAGTATTGTTGATTGGGAAATAATTTCTGAGATTAAAAAAATTATTCCGGAAAAAATTGTTCTTGGCAATGGCGGAATCACAACTGCCGAAGAAGCTTTGAAAATTTTGCAAGAACATTCCAATATCGATGGACTCGGAATTGCTCGTGGCGCCTGGGGTAAGCCCTATATTTTTGATCAAATTAAAAACGATTGCAAAAATTATGATTTCAAAAAAATAAAAAAGATTATGCTTAGACATGCCGAATTAATTTTTGCCGATAAAAAATCTTTGGGTCTGCTTGAAATTAGAAAGCATTTAGTTTGGTATATCAAAGGTTTTCCTGGCGCAGCGGAACTTCGTCAAAAACTTGTCCGCGCCGAAAGTATTGCGGAAATTAAAGAAATCTTAAGCTAAATATTACTAGTTGCTCATTTAGCTTTCTCTTGCTAGAATATATTAGTTATGGGTAATATTGAAAACAAAGAGCTTAAACTGCCACCACAAAATATCGATGCGGAAAAATCCGTGCTCGGTGCTTTAATGTTGGACAAAGACGCTATTATTCGTGTTGCCAATTTAATTCGTCTTGGCGATTTCTATAAAGACATTCATAATTTAATTTATGAAACAATGCTGGATCTTTATGAAAAAAGAGAGCCAATTGATGTGCTTAGTCTTTCTAATCGCTTGGAAGAAAAAAATCAATTAGATGCTATTGGCGGATCAAGTTATTTGGCAACATTAGTCAATACTGTGCCATCTAGTTCCAATATTGTACATTACGCTAAGGTTGTGCAAAAAAAATCTACACTGCGAAAATTAATCGAAACTGCCAGCGAGATTGTTGAGCTGGGTTATCGCGAAGAAGAAGATGTGGAAAAATTGCTAGATCAAGCCGAACAAAAATTATTTGCTGTTTCTCAGAAATATATCAAGCAAGATTTTATTCCAATTCGCTCAATTTTGGAAGCAGCTTTTAATCGTATTGATGAGTTGCATAAAGGCGATCATCAATTACGCGGAATTCCGACTGGCTATCCAGATTTAAATAATATTCTGGCTGGTTTTCAAAAATCTGATTTAATTATTCTAGCCGCCAGACCAAGTATTGGAAAAACGACATTAGCCTTAGATTTTGCCAGAAAAATTGCCGTTAAAGAAAAAATACCCATTGGCATCTTTTCTTTGGAAATGTCATCCGATCAATTAATCGACAGGATGCTTGCCGCCCAATCTGGTGTTGATTTATGGCGTTTGCGTACAGGTCGCCTCAAAAGTGGTGAAGGCGATGATGATTTTCAAAGAATTGGTGAAGCGATGGGCGTGCTTTCCGAGGCTCCAATTTTTATTGACGATGCCGGTTCTGCTAATATTATGGAAATTCGCACAATGGCAAGGCGTTTACAAATGGAACATGGGGTTGGCATGATTATTATTGACTATTTGCAATTGATGGAAGGTCGTTCGAGTGGTGGCGATAATCGTGTTAATGAAATTTCGGAAATTTCTCGCTCACTAAAACAATTAGCGCGGGAATTAAATGTTCCTGTGATTGCTCTTTCGCAACTTTCTCGTGCCGTAGAATCACGCAGTCCACAAGTACCAAAACTATCCGATCTTCGTGAATCTGGTTCAATTGAGCAAGACGCGGATATTGTAATGTTTCTCTATCGAGAAGATCGTGAAAAACCAGACACACCCAATAAAAATATCGTTGAAGTACATATTGCTAAACACAGAAATGGACCAGTCGGAAAAATGTCACTCTATTTTGATGAAGCTTCAACAACTTTTAAATCGCTAGAAAGAGCACACTCAGAATAATAAATATATCATGTATCCAAAAAGTTTCCAAAAACTAATAAACAACTTTGCGGCCTTGCCTTCTATCGGTCCAAAAATGGCCGAACGATTAGTTTTATTTTTATTTAAAGCGGACAACGAAAAATTATCTGATTTTTCCAAAAACTTGGAAGATTTCAAAAAAAATCTGCGCTACTGTAAAAGATGCTGGAATATTAGCGAAGAAGAATTTTGTCCAATTTGCAAAGATGCTTCTCGTGATCAAAAAACTATTTGTGTCGTGGAAGATGCGCTCGATGTTTTTGCAATTGAAAAAACTAAAAAATACAACGGGATTTATCATGTGCTTGGCGGAGTACTTAATCCCACGAAAACAATCGGGTCTGATAATTTGCACTTTAAAGATCTGGAAAAAAGAATCGCCACAGAAAAAACAACAGAAGTTATTCTCGCAACCAATCCCACCACAGAAGGTGACGCCACGGCACTTTATTTAACCCGCTCCATAAAACCACTAGAAATTAAAATTACTCGATTTGCTCGTGGACTTTCGACTGGCGCTGACATTGAACATGCTGACGAGCTGACACTTAGTTCAGCAATATTAAACCGCAAAGAATTATAAAAAATATTTTTTAATAAAATAAAATTACTCACCCATCTTTTGTTTTGCCATATCATATTGCTCCTGCGAAATTTGTCCGCTTTTTCGCATCATTTCCATAGCAGAAAGCAATTTGTCTTTATTTTCTGGCTTAAAAACTTCTTGCATCATTTTGGCTTTTTCTTGCGGACTCATCCGCTCCATTTTTTTCATTGCCAATCGCTGAAGCATATTCATCTTTGGAGAACTTTCTTCATCTTTTTTCTTTTCATCAACAGTCGCGTCTGATTGGTTACTATTTTGCTGAGTATTCTTTTTAAACGGATTCCACATAATTTTATTTTTTAATTTGTAAATTATAACTTGTTACCAAAAGTGCCGAAGCAACAAAAATTGATGAATAAGTTCCAAAAGTTACACCAACCAAAAGTGCCAAAGAAAAATATTTAATTGATTCTCCGCCAAAAATATAAATTGCGAGTAGTGTGATAAATACAGTCAAAGATGTATTAATCGATCTCACTAAAGTTTCATTGAGACTACGATTAACAATTTCCGGAAATTTTTCTTTAGCCGAGCTGCGTTGCAAATTTTCTCTCGTCCTGTCATAAACCACGATTGTATCATGCACAGAAAAACCGAGGATTGTCAAAAGGGCGGCCACAAATGGCACGCCAACTTCTACGCCATAGAAATGACCCAGGACAGAAAAAACTCCAACCGTGATAAGCACATCATGCATCAAAGCGATGACAGCACCCATTCCATATTTCCAAGAAGCCACTGGATGAGAAACCTTTCTAAATGCCCAAGCAACATACGCCATAATTCCCATGATCGCCCAAAAGATTGCCATCAATGACTTAGTTTTCAATTCACCAGAAACTGAAGCGTTAGCATAATCTGTTCGCAAATTTTTTGAATCTGGATATTTTCCTGCTAAAGCATTCAAAACATTCTGATTAGTCTTATCATCCTCCGAAGCATAACGAATAAGCACCGAATTATTTCCAGTTGATTGAAGTGTGAGACTTTTGAGAGTTAAATCTTTTAATGCATTTTCAATGTCCAAATTAACCGGCAGATTATTTTCAAATTTTATTTCCATTAATGTCCCACCGGTGAAATCAATGCTATATTTTAATCCCCAAGTGAAAAGTGCCACAATACTTAACACTGACAGCGTAATGGAAAAAATATAAGAATATTTAGTTTTAGCAATAATATTTAGCATAATTTTCTATAATTCAGTTTTTTTAGCTCCGACTAACCACATTTTATTTTCGATCCAATCTCCCAAAATAAAACGCAAAATTGTTCTTGTGATAACCACGGCCGTGAACATTGAAGCTAGAACACCAATAATAAATGTAACGGCAAAGCCCTTCACGAATCCCGTTCCCATTTCCACTAAAATTAAGGCCGTAATAATTGATGACATATTACCATCCAAAATAGAAGTCCATGCTCGCTTAAATCCTTCCTCCACTGCACTTAAAATATTTCGGCCTTTGCGAATCTCTTCTTTCGTTCTTTCAAAAATTAAAATATTTGCGTCCACTGCCATTCCGATTGAAAGCACAAACCCAGCAATACCCGGAAGAGTTAATGTGATTTGCCATGGTGTAAATCCAGATAATTTAAAAATGCTGACCATTAAAGCCGAATAAATAAGCAACGCCACTGATGCAATAAGTCCTAAGAAACGATAATACAAAAGCATAAAAATAATCACTAAAAGCAAGCCAATCATTCCCGCTTTTAAACTTTTTTCCAATGACACTTGTCCTAGCGTTGCTTCCACGGATTGTTGACCGACTAAACTAATTGGCACAGGCAATGCTCCTTCATTTAATCGTTTAACCAAAGTTTTTGCTTCTTCAACAGAATAATTTCCAGTAACAACCGCTTCACCATTTAAAATTTCACTTTGTACGGTTGGCGCAGTAATCACTTCACCATCCAAATAAATTGCCACTCGTTTCTGAAGATTTCTTTTAGTAATTTCCGCAAATAATTTTGTGCCTTCATCATCAAATTTTAAAGAAACTTCTGGCTCAGATAATCCCTGACTTTTAAACTGGACGCTGGCACTTTTGAGATTCTTGCCAGATAATCCCGTAGATGCAAATTCTATTTGTGGTTGCGGTTGGGTCATTTTAGAAATTAAAATATGGGCACTTTTAAATTCTTGCGTATCCCCTTCACCACGAATATCTATTTTTTTAATAATATGCCAACCAAATTGAGTCTCAACTAATTTGGGATATACTTCGCCTTTCTTGACATTTTCATCAAAAATTACCGCTTCATATTCTGGCACAAAAGAACCTTTTTTTATGAAATCATATTCTCCACCCTTATCTTTCGATCCAGGATCTTGACTATTATCTTTTGCTAGAGTGGCAAAATCATCTCCCGCTAAAGCTTTTTTCAAAATTTCTTCGGCTTTAATTTTTGCCTCTGCGTTTATTTTATCCAATTGATCTTGCGGAATTTGTTCTGGAGTGATTGTTTTTTCTTCCTTGAATTCCAAAAAAGGCGTTTCGCTAATCATTTTTTTGGCTTCATTGATATCTTTCACTCCAGCCAGCTCAACAACCAATCGTTGTTCTCCACCAGATTTTGTTGTATAAACGACTGGCTCTGCCACGCCAAAAGCATTTACTCGTCTTTCGATCACATCTTGCACTGCCTGCATTGCTTCAGAAACTTTTGCACCATCCACCTGACTTGTATCTGCTTTATATTCAAGGTGGATTCCACCCTGCAAATCCAAGCCAAGATTAATTTTTGGTTTATTTAACACATCAAACAACTTTGGTATTTTTGATACCGCTTGTGGATAAGCAACTAGTCCAGCAAAAATTGCCAAACAAATAACCATGCTAAATTTTAATTTAAGTTTTTGTCGGCTACTCATAGATTTCATTCTACCTGAAAATAATAATTTGGCAATAGCACGCATTAATCATACTATCTACTATCACTTTCTACTAAAAACTTATTCGCTTTTTCCAGCACTTTTTTTGAATTAAGATTACTCACTCGATTATAGGCTTGCGAATAAATCATCCAAACATAATTCCGATGCTCTTGCGACAGTGAAATTTGCAACTGTTCCGTTTGGGCTAAATAATATAATACTTTTTTAAAAATCAACCAGCCTCGTCCAGCTTTAATTCGTTTTTCTTTTTCTTCGTTTTTCGCTCGATAAAAATATTTTTCCTGACCCAAAAAACCTGCGCTAATTTTCAAATCAATAATACCAGTTTCTTCCTGTGCTTCTCGGCATAATGTTTCCTCATCAGTTTCATTTTTTTCTCCATGACCTTTAATAAAACCCCAATGGCCCCCAGGATACTTTAAAAGTAAATATTTTATTTTTTCATCTTCTCGTCGAAAAACCACTGCTCCAATTGATTTTTCAAAACTCAATAATTTATTCATGCTTTATTTTTATTAATATTATTTTCCACAACATTTTTTATATTTTTTCCCACTTCCGCAAGGACAAGAATCATTACGACCAATTTTATCGTTATTAATTATTGGCTTTTGCGTTGGCACTTCTCGCACCAAGCCAAATGATTCCACCTCTTCCGCACCACTAAAATTAAGTTTTTTTTCTGGAATAGTTTTTTCTGTTTCCACTGGCATAGCTGAAACACGAAAAATTGTGTGTGTAATAGTTGATTTAATATTTTCCATCAGATATGAAAACATTGAAAATGCTTCCCGCTTATATTCAACTAACGGATCGCGTTGACCATAACCACGCAGACCAATGCCTTCACGCAAATAATCAATTTCGTCAAGATGACTCATCCATAGCACATCAATTGTTTGAAGTGCAATACTTTTTTCAATGGAACGCATATTTGCCTCACCAACCTCCTGCTCTTTGCGATTATAGGCCTCCTTAGCGAAACCAGCTAAATATTCCGTTGCTCCGCCAATCAATTCGGCTGTATTTTTATTGCGATCTTCAACTATTTCTTTTAATTTAATCTGCACCTCAGGCGGGATTCCAATTAGGCCATGAATATTTTCCACGATTTTATCCATCTCTAGATTTCCATCTTCTGCTGTGAGACTTGTCGAGACCGCCCTTTCGATTTCCTCGCGAATGTTATCTATAATTTCTGGCTTGATATTTGTCGCTTCCAAAACAGTGCGTCTTTTTTTATACAAAATTTCCCGCTGTTTATTCATTACATCGTCATAATCCAAAATATGTTTTCTGATGTCAAAATTAAAACCTTCAATTTTTGATTGAGCATTTTCAATCGTTCGAGAAATAATAGGATTTTGAATTGGCTGATCTTCAGGCAAACCCAATTTTGTCATAAGACTAATTAAATTATCACCCCCAAATCTTCGCATTAATTCATCTTCAAGCGAAACAAAAAATTGAGAAGCACCTGGATCGCCTTGTCGCCCCGCACGACCACGAAGTTGATTATCAATTCGTCGTGCCTCATGTCTTTCTGTTCCCAAGATAAATAATCCGCCTCGCTCACGAGCACCTTCGCCAAGTTTAATATCCGTTCCACGACCAGCCATATTAGTTGCGATTGTTACCGATCCGACATGTCCCGCTTTTGCCACAATTTGCGCTTCCCGTTCATGATTCTTAGCATTAAGCACTTCATGCTCTACGCCAGACTTCAAAAGCAAAGCACTGAGATATTCTGATTTTTCCACCGCAATCGTTCCCACAAGAATTGGCTGACCAATCGCATTCACTTCTTTAATTTTTTCTACAATTGCATCGAACTTGCCTTTTTCTGATTTATACACAACATCAGGAATATCTTTTCGTACCGCCAGTTTATTTGTCGGGATTTCGGTCACATCCATTTTATAAACTTTAAAAAATTCTTCCGCTGAAGTTGATGCTGTTCCAGTCATACCAGAAATTTTTTGATACATGCGAAAATAATTTTGAAAAGTAATTGTGGCAAGAGTTTTTGATTCTTTTTGCACACGCACACCTTCTTTTGCTTCAATCGCTTGATGCAATCCTTCACTATATCGTCTTCCGGGCATCAATCTTCCCGTAAAGTCATCAACGATAATCACTTCTCTATCTTTGACAACATAATCACGATCGAGTTGAAAAATTACTTGTGCTTTTAAAGCTTGTTCCAAGTGATGCACATAAGTTATTTTTCCTGCTTCATAAATATTTCCTACATTCAACCAAGCTTCAATTTTAGTAACGCCACTTTCAGTAATTGTCACGGATTTAGTTTTTTCTTCAACTGTATAATCCGTTTCTCTTTGCAGTTTCGGAACAAGTGCAGCAAACTGTTCGTACATCTTAGTTGATTCGCTATCGGCCGCAGAAATAATCAATGGGGTTCTTGCTTCATCAATCAAAATTGAATCGACTTCATCAACAATTACATAATTTAAATCTCGCTGTGCCATTTGTGCCAGAGTTGGCACCATATTATCCCGCAAATAATCAAATCCAAATTCATTATTTGTTCCATAAGTAACATCCGCTGCATAAGCTTCTTGTCGAGAAATCGGAATTAAGTTTTCCACCTGCCTGCCGGTAGGCAAGGTCTCAACACTTACTTCATCATCATCAGTTATTTTTGGTTCATAAATATATGATGCATCATGAATAATACATGCGGTAGAAATTCCCAGAAAATGCAAAATTCCGCCCATCCAATTGCAATCGCGTCTAGCTAAATAATCATTAACTGTCACAAGATGCACGCCTTTTCCCGTTAGTGCGTTAAGATACATTGGCAAAAGCGAAGTATGCGTTTTTCCTTCACCAGTTTTCATCTCGGCAATTTTGCCATTATGCAAAACAATGCCACCCATCATCTGCACATCAAAAAGTCTTTTATGATCCACTCGCTTCACCGTTTCTCGCACAACCGCAAATGCTTCTGGTAAAAGTTCGTCGAGTGTTTCTTTTTCAATAATTCTTTTTTTAAATTCAATTGTTTTTGCCCGCAGTTGATCATCAGATAATTTAATCATCTGATCTTCCAGTGCGTTAATTTTTTCAATAACTGGTTTTAGCTTAGAAATCTCTCTTTCATTCGAACCAAATATTTTTTTTAGAATTGACATAAAATAATTTTCTAGTTAAACAATCTTAATTCGCCTAAACTCCCGCTTCCCTGCTTTTAAAATTTTTCCAGCATAATCCTTGTCCAATCTCACTTGCCAATCACGCATTATTTCATTATCTACTTTTATTCCGCCTTGGTCAATCTTTCGTCTGGCATCAGCTTTGCTTGTCGCTAATTTATTTTTTACCAGCACATCAATCAATAATTCTCCCGTAACAACTTTAATTTCAGCGATTTCATCAGGTAACTCTTTTTTAGAAATTACTTTTTCAAAATGCTCTTGTGCTTTTGTGGCTTTTTCCTCACCATGAAAAATTTTTGTAATTTCAAAAGCTAATTTAATTTTTATATCTCGCGGATTAATTATTTTGGCTATTAACTGTTTTTTAATGTTTTCTATTTCATCTAAATCAATATAAGTGCAATCAGTAAATAATTGCGGGATATTCTCATCTGGTTGTGCCATAATTTTTCCAAACATATTCTCAATAGTTTCATCCAAAAAGACTCCCGTGCCTAAACTTTTTGACATCATCTTTTCTTTCGTCACAGGATTTTCCAAAAGCGTTGTAATGAAAACAAATTTCTCTTTGTTTTTTATTTTTCGAAGTAGCGTCCTGCCAGCCAAAGCATTAAATTTTTGATCATTGCCACACATTTCAACATCGACATCCATTGCCACGCTATCATAGCCCTGCATTAATGGATAAAAAAATTCATGCAAATAAATCGGCTTCTTCTCTCTTATTCTTTTTTCAAACATATCTCGCTCTAACATTTGCTGAACCGTAAAATTAGAGGCGATATTAACAACATCTTCAAAAGTAAGTTTTGAAAGCCAATCATGATTAAATTTAATTTTAACTGGGTTTTTCTTATCATTAAAATTAATTATTGACTCAACTTGTTTTAGCCAAGTTTTTATATTTTTTTTAACATCCACTCTTGTTAGTTGCTTTCTAGATGCAAGCTTATCTGTCGGATCTCCAATACGAGAAGTAAAATCTCCAATCAAAAATATCACCTCATGTCCTAATTTTCTAAATTTTTCTAGAATAATATAGTTTGTCGCATGACCCAAATGCAATGAAGTGCCAGTAGCATCTGTTCCAATATAAATTCTAATTTTTTTTCCTGATATTAAAAGCGACTTCAATTCTTTTCTTGAAGGCAATATTTCCACCACACTCCGATTAAGAAGCTCATCAATTAATTTTTCATCCGTAATAATTTTTGACATAATTTTTTACTTATTTTTAATAATTATCTCTTTCATCAATATATTCTTTCACTAGTCCCCACATTAAATTTTGAACATTGGGATGAGAATTATAAACAATCATTTTATCAACCTGCTCTCCTCGAAAATTAGACAAAAAATTCAAATCTGTAACATGCCATTCTGGCATCTTAGCAATAGTTTGAATTAAATCAGGAGTTATGGACATTACAGCGGGTAGCTTGTCATTTCCTCCCAGTTCCTTCATCAATTCATAGCCTGTTCGAATACTTTTAGGAGCAAAATGAGTCGGAATAAATACTCCATACCTTACATAGCCCAAAAGAAAACCTTTTTTCTTATCACCAAATAAATAAGTTTCATCAGAAGAACCTCCTTCAAAAAAATGACCATTAAATCTTTCGTATTCCAAACCTTCCCTATTCCGTCTGGCCATAGCCTTCTCATACCAATTATGAATTTCCCGAGAATACTCCGCTCCATTTTCCTTTAAAAAAACACTTGTAGAAATTAACCCATCTGGAATAACTTCTTGCTGTTGCTCATTATCATATTCTTCATCATAAGATTCTTTCTGGGGAAACATATCAGCTTCTTCTATAGCTGGTGCAAATTTATCCGCATAATAATCTGCTATTTCCTTTTTGGCGGTTTCTTTTGATTTCCCTCTTGGTGTTCCCATTTGTTCTGGGCGAATAAATCTTTCCATAAAAATTGATTTTTTTAATTAATTTAACATTTTGTATGATTATTATTCTCCCCAGTGAAAAATTAAACGATATATCAAATAAAATTCAACCAATGCAAGCATGGCATTTATCATAATTAAGATAATACAACTATATAATAAACTCTTGCTAGTATTTACAACGAGGCTATTCCAATTTCTTATAATCTTATATGCAAAAATAGTAAGTGTTATGATTATAGCTATATCAAATGGCAATGACAATACTTGGCCATTCCAGGCGAAACCATCTGTTGCATAATCAATAACTGTTTCAAGATGGACAATAAACCGATAGAGACTAATAAAAAATACAAACGCATACATCCTAATCAAACTTGCATTCGCCTGAGCGGAGGATTCTGCGTTATTATGCACTCTACTTCTCACAAACTCCACCACATACCCAGTAATCGTAACTAAAATACTTAGCACATAACCAATTATACTAATAATAAACTCCGGAGTGGGAAAGCACATAAAGCCTTGGGGATAACAACCAGCTTTCGTTCGGACAAATCCAAATAGGATTATTGGAATAAAAATAACCGATGAAATTAAAAATAATTTTATCCAGCAATATTTTTGTGATTCACCTTCAGAAATATTAACTTCATCACTATCTTCCATGTTTTTATTTTAAAATTATTATTAACTTTTTTATTCAACCACCGCCTTAATTCTCCTCACTCCTGCCGAAGAACTTTCTTCTTTTTGGATTTTAAATTTGCCCTGAATTTCGCTTGTGTTTTTGATATGTGGTCCACCACAAATTTCCCGCGAATAATCACCGATAGCATAAACTTTTACTCTCTCTCCATATTTATTTCCAAATTCACCTTCTGCTCCGATATTTTTTGCTTCGGCTGGTGTCATCTCTTGCATCACGACTTCAGTTTTTGATGTAATCACCTCATTCACAAATTCCTCCACCGCTTTTTTTTGTTCATCAGTCATTTTTTGGGGATGCGAAAAATCAAAACGAATTCGCTCGCCATTAATATTCGATCCTTTTTGATGAATATGTCCACCCAAAACTTTTCGTAGTCCTGCCAACATTAAATGGGCAACTGTGTGAAGCTCGGTAGTTTTTTCTTTTGTGTCCGACAATCCTCCTTTAAACATTCCGGCTGAAGCCGTGCGAGAAAGTTCTTGATGTTTTTTCATCGCCTCTTCAAACTTTTCTTTAAAATCTTCTGACAACTTTATATTTTTTTCTTTTGCAATTTCTATTGTCATTTCCACGGGATAACCATAAGTTTGAAACATATCAAAAGCAATAATGCCTGTAATATCCTGACCTTCCAGTTTAATTATTCTTGATTCGCCTTTTTCTAAATTAACTCTAAATTTATTTTCTTCATCCTCCAAAACTTTCAAAATTTTATTTTGCAAAACTTCTGGATAAATTTCTCCATAAATTTCTTGCACAACTTTCACAATCTCAACAGTAAAATTATTTTTAATATTCAAAAGATGCCCTTGACGAATAGCGCGACGAATTAATCTTCGCAAAATATAGCCTCGCTCCGTATTGGACGGCAAAACTCCATCGGCGATAATAAAAACGCTGGCTTTAACATGATCAGCAATAATTCGCATAGCTTTTTTTGTCTCATCGTTTTCGTCATATTTTTTTCCCGATAAATCTTCAATCTTTTTTATAATCGGCCAGAAAAGTTCCGTGCGATAATTATCTGGAAATCCATTCAGCGCTGCTAAAACTCTTTCCAGCCCCATACCGGTATCAACATTTTGAGCAGATAATTTTGCATAATTTCCCTGCTCATTTTTATTAAATTCCATAAAAACATTATTCCAAATTTCCACCCACAACGCATTATCATCATTAAAACTTTCCGGAATCTTATCTAAATCGCCAACCCAATAAAACATTTCACTGTCCGGTCCGCATGGTCCAGTTATTCCGGCGGGTCCCCACCAATTATTTTTTTTAGGCAGTTTAGCAATCTTTTTTTCTGACATGCCAATGCCCAACCAAATATTGTGAGCTTCGGCGTCAAAAAACGCATCACTATCACCTTCAAAAACTGAGCAAGCGATTCTTTTTTTATCAAGACCGAGCCATTCAGGCAAAGTTAAAAATTCCCAACTCCATTCAAGTGCTTCTTTTTTAAAATAATCACCCAGCGACCAATTGCCCAACATTTCAAAAAAAGTATGATGTGTCATATCGCCCACTTCATCAATATCACCAGTGCGAATACATTTTTGAGCATCTACCAATCTTTTTCCCAGCGGATGTTTTTCACCCATCAAATATGGCACTAATGGATGCATTCCGGAATTAATAAATAATGTTGTTGGATCATTTTCCGGCACCAATAACGCCGACGGAATAATGGCATGCTTTTTGCTTTCAAAAAAATCCAAATATTTTTGACGTAATTGTTTCGCAGTGAGCATAGTTTTGAGATTATGAAATTAAAAACCTAATAAGTATTCGCCAAATTCTTCAAAGCTGTTT
Source organism: Candidatus Moraniibacteriota bacterium (assembly GCA_037137555.1). GTDB lineage: Bacteria > Patescibacteriota > Minisyncoccia > Moranbacterales > UBA2206 > UBA9630. The sequence continues at coordinate 2,170 of JBAXKA010000012.1, read as the reverse complement.
GCGTGATTTTATTTTTATCATTAGAGCTAAAATCTGTCAATTTACTTCTTAGTCTAGTAATAAGACTTTCCACTCCGGAATCAAGATCTCTTTCCAGATAATAAAGTGCATCAGAAATGCGCGTTTTCTCTTCCTCTTCGATACTATCATCCAAATACCCCAAAGCCACTTCTTGCAAACTCGATGTCAACATAAATTTATTTTTAAAAAATTAAATATTAAATCCAAATTACCCAAAAAAATCAAGAAAAATCAGCTATTCTTTTTATTAAATCACTGATTGGTTTTATGGAAACTTCCGTTCCATTTTCGCCATGTTCAGAATAATCAAAAGGATTATCCAAGTCTTTAATTAAGAATATCATATACAACAATAAAAATGAAACTAGGGTTGTAAAAAATAAAGCTTCATAAAACGGTTCGACTTTCAAAATTAAAAGCCCGATTATCACAAAAAAGGTCAATGATTCCACGATTGCATAAGCTGATTGAATAAAAGACATATCACGAATATTATCCACCCGAATAACCATTTTTCTTAAATTACTTTGTTCATTTTTCATCCGAGCCAAAAAATTTGGCTGTATCATACTTTCAAATTCTGCAAAAAAATCATCCATTTCGTGTAATTTTTCAATGATATTTCTTGTCCTTTCTTTTCTGTGAAACCAATTCAAAATCGATTTCAAAAAATCTGAATAAAAAAGCAAGAAATCTTTGGTTTTTTGATTGCTCTTGTTCTTGTTTAAAATATATGCTTCATCATAAATTGCTTCTAATCCTGAAGCCATATCGCCAGGATTTTTTTCACTTTCTTTGTAATCAGAAATAACACCAGTAATTAAAAAACCAATCAGAAAAGTTGTTGCCGCTATCAAACTCGTAAATAAAGCATTGAGTGAAATAAATTCCAGATTAAATTTATGAAATAATACTTTGAGCAAAAATATCAACACCAAAATTGGTGTAATTTTTATCACCAAGTGCCATTTTTTTAATTTTGGAAATATTTTTTTTAGCATATTCAATTTAATCTAAAAAGGGATTTCTAGTATCATGACCTAATAACTTGACACGCATTTTTTTAAAAAATTAAATTGCGTTCAATTTCTTTTTAAGATGTTTAGCGCCTTCTTCTTTTGACGAAATTTCACGCGTAACAAAATCAAAGCGACTTTTCTTGCTATCTAAATTTAATCTAATTCGTTCGCCATCTTGTTTTAATTTTCTGATTTCCGCATCCAGCTGACTTTTTTCATTAGCCAATTTTCGCGTATCAGAATCCAAAATCAAAATTTCCATTTGCACTCGTCTTTTTTGACTTTCCTTGGCGGCGTCATCCGCACCAGCATTATTATTGCCCGATGAATTTCCCATGTACATAATATTTTCAAAAAAATTAAAAATTATTTATTTTATTATTTCTTAATCATAGCACAAGCTAACAGATTGTGGTAGCGTTCGCATCACATCAAAAACTATTTCACGATTTTAAAGTGAAATAGTCTATTTCTAACAAATCATTATATTCACTATTTCACAATCAACCAATTAAACTCAATATCTTCTGCTACTATACTATTTATCTTAACCTTAAATGAATCTCCCTCAATTACTTCATTCACATACAAAACCTGATTGAAAGTGTTGTTCATCGGGGTAATATAAATTTTCATTTTTACTTTCGCTTCCGTAGTTAATATTTTTACCGACTCTAATTCGCCGGCCTTAATCAGACTTGTGCCAGAAACATCCGAACTCAATTCGATATTTTTGCCCTTGAGACTATTTGTCGCTTCAATATCCGTAGCTTTAATTTTATTCAACACCTCAATATCCTTCGCCGTAATTTTCCCATCAAGCAAACTAATATTTCCTAGTGCATCTTTGATTATTACTTTGTCTAAATTAAAGGCCAATTGAAAATCAATAATGGATTTTGTTTGATCTTGGAGAGTTTTAATTTGATCTTTTAATTCGGTTATGTCGCTTGTTTGTGTGGCTATTTGGTCTTTAATTTTTTTTATTTGATTTATGGTTAATTCATCTAGACTTGATCCAATTAGTTGTAATTTACTATCAACTGATAAACTTTGATCGGCTAGTTGTCCGGTTAGTTGTTCGACGATTTTATTTTGATTATTTGTGATGCCGGTGATTTGAGTTTGTT
>JBAXKA010000011.1:0-25343 GCA_037137555.1 Candidatus Moraniibacteriota bacterium | reverse complement strand
TCCTGTTTCTAGTTTTAGATATTTTATGGCAGACACAATTTAGGGGACGGTCTCTTAAAAAATCACAATTACACCCAAAATGGTTTGTATTTTGTGACAATTTGCACCCAAGACAAAGAATATTTTTTTGGTGAAATAAAAAATGGGGAAATGAATTTGAATGATATTGGCAAAATTGTTCAAGAGGAATTATTGCAAACACCAATAATCCGTTCTAATATATTTTTGGATACATGGATTGTTATGCCGAATCATTTGCACATAATTATTGAAATCATCAATCCCGTAGAGACGCCCCGCTGGGGCGTCTCAGAATCTAATGGCGTCTCAGAATCTAGCCACATCAACACGCCACACATCAACACGCCACACATCAACACGCCACACATCAACACGCCACACATCAACACACCGCAAGACAACACACCGCAAGACAACACACCGCAAGACAAGACACCGCAAGACAAGACACCCCAAGACAAAACACCGCAAGACAAGACGCCCCAGCGGGGCGTCTCTACAGCGGGGAAATGTGGGGGATATAATCCAAATTGGAAACCAAATTCATTGGGTTCTATAATCAATCAATTTAAATCTGCTTGCACTAAAATAATTTGGAAATCCGTTCCCATTGGTTTCCACTGGCAACCGCGTTTTTTTGATCACATAATCCGCAATGACGAAACATTAAACAAAATCCGTGAATATATCAACAAGAATCCGGCAAGGTGGGAACGAGATCAAAATGGTTTGGAAAATTTGTGGATGTGATAATAGGGGTTAATTTTGTAAAAAAATAATTTTATGGCAACCTACAATAATCTCCCCGTCTATCGTTCTAGCTATGATCTCTTGGTTGAATTGTTTCGTTTCACCAAAGATTTTTCGCGGGAATACAAATTCACACTGGGCGAGAGTATAAAAAAAGAAACAGTGGAAATGATTGCAAATATTTATTGAGCAAATAGTTCATTCGCCAATCGCAAAGAAAGAATTCAATCAGCACGGGAAAATGTGGAAACTATACGATTGTTTCTCCGATTGCTCAAGGATCTTGGGCAAGTCAATCTGGAAAAGTTTGTGGAGCTTAATGAGAAACTTGAATCAGTCAGCAAACAACTGGCGCTTTGGCAAAGCAAAAGTTAATGGCCAGAGTCGCACTTTGTCAAGGCAAGTGCGAGCGTGCCTATGCAAGTTCAATAATCTTCTTGTTTTGATTATATTCAAGGCAAGGTATAGAAATCTCTAGGGGTTTCATTTGTTTAGGGCGTTCAAGCTTTAGGCAAAGAGTTTAATGATTATTAAAACGCTAGCTGGCAACCGCAATACCGATGGTAGTTTCGCCAATCGCACCACGAACGCCAACATCTGGTCGTCGTCCCAGAGTGGTGCTAATGCTTGGAACCGGAACTTGAATTCGTCGAACGCCACGGTCAACAGGAACACCAATTCCAAGGCGAACGGGTTTTCGGTGCGGTGTCTCAAAAACTTGCAATATCCCTAGTGTAGAGACGCCCCGGCGGGGCGTCTCTACTGGCGATGGAAAATACGAAAATAAAAAACCAAAAATTATGCCATCAAAATTATTAGTTGATTTGTTTCAAGCCTATTATGATGCCAGAAAAAATAAAAGAGGAACGCTCAATGCTATAAAATTTGAAATGAATTTTGAAAAAGAAATATTTAAACTACACGAAGAATTGGTTAGTCAAAAATATGAAATTTCTCCCAGCACTTGTTTTATTTCTTTTCAACCAGTGAGAAGGGAAATTTTTGCCGGCGCTTTTCGCGATCGGGTTGTCCACCATCTTATTTTCAATTACCTCAATCCATTTTGCGAACGAACTTTTATTAATGACAGCTATAGTTGCCGAAAAGGCAAAGGCACTTCGTACGGAGTCAAAAGAGCGGATCATTTCATCCGCTCTTGTTCAAGTAACTATAAAAAAGATTGTCATATCTTGAAGCTGGATATTTCCGGCTATTTTATGTCAATCAATAAAAATATTCTTTTTCAAAAAGTCGAAGGAATAGTTGAAAAATATAAACACGAAATCGATTTTGATCGTGAGGCTTTTTATTGGCTCATTAAAAAAGTTATTTTTCACGATCCCGTAAAAAATTGCGTGGTAAGAGGAAAAAGAGAGGATTGGGTTGGTTTGCCAAAATCAAAAAGCCTATTTTGTGCCAAAGAAAATTGCGGACTGCCGATTGGCAACCTAACCTCGCAACTTTTTGGCAATATCTATCTTAATGATTTCGATAAATTCATAAAACATAAACTGAATTGCAAATATTATGGTCGTTATGTTGATGACATTTTGATTATTCACCAGGATAAACTTTTTTTGAAATCCTTAGTTTCTTTGTTGGATAATTATCTCAACAAAAATCTGCTAATAAGAATTCATCCAAAAAAAATTTATCTGCAACATTTTTCCAAAGGCGTTATTTTTCTTGGTCGAGTGATTAAACCATACAGAATCAATATCAAAAATCACATCAAAGGCAATATGCGAAGAAAAATGTTTAAATTGAAAATATTTTTTGAAAATAGCGAAAGTAAAGAAAAAAAAGATATTCAAAAACTAATTTCCTGCCTCAATTCCTATTTGGGGATATTGCAAAGTTGTTCAGCTCATAAATTGGCACTCAAGTTTGCGAATGAATGTTTGGTGTTGTTTCTAGATTAACTAAAATATGCCAGCTTGCTTGACGCATATTTCATCATATAGCATTGTATATATGTAATAAAATTTTAGCATTTTACAACATATAGATAAAACAATAAATAGAAAAGAGATTTTAGACATATTGGAAGAGTGGAATTTGAGGAAGAGAAAAATTTCGCTGGACAAAATTCTTTTTGTTGTGTATAATAACAATTAGTTATTTTTGGGCCCTTAGCTCATTTGGTAGAGCACCTGCTTTGCAAGCAGGGGGTGATCGGTTCGAGCCCGATAGGGTCCACAAAATTGTTCTTTGAAATTTTCTTTTCGTTGGGGCATTCGCCAGATTATTATTTTAAAAAAAGGAGAATAACAATGAATTATTTCAACAGTTCACCATGTAGAAGCTGCGATTTTGTAGGAAGAAATCGCTCATGTCAAGAGTGTCAGGATTGTATGCGTAATTCTGGCGGAAAAATTGACAGCTGGCAACGGCAGTTGGCCACTGGGGTTGTTGTAGGATTGTCTACGACAGTTGGCAGGATTGGTATGCGAGGAGGCTGGGTGCCTCCAAAACCCATGGCATATGCCAATGGGTAAACTCTCAAGAAAATAAGCTGAACAAGAACAATTGTTCAGCTTATGCATTTTTGAAAAAATAAAAAAGATTTTATTATAAGGGCATATAGCTCAGTTGGTTAGAGCGCAACACTGATAATGTTGAGGTCTCTGGTTCGAGTCCAGATATGCCCACTAAATTAGTTCTTTAAAATTTTTTTGTATAAAGCACTTCATTGGGAAGTGTTATGTTTTTAAACTTTTTTGAGGGAAAAAGGGAGGTTGTATGTTTCAAGAATCAATCTCTGCAGAATATTCTGCAGAAAACAATTACGCGATGGGCAGTATTATGCCCATTAGTAACGCAATAAAAAATACAAACTGGGGAAGTGAAGTTGAGGTTCGTGAACTTCTCCAGCATCGATTTGCAGCAAGTTCGCTGCCATTCGATGTTAGGCTTAGGGTTTACACTGAGCTCATGATGTCGTTGAGTTCAGTGGGGTTAGTTCATGTTACTGAAACAAAGGCTGACCGTGAAAAGTTTTACAACGGCCTTTGTGCGGAAGTTATTCAAGAAGTTTTGTTGCCCGAGATGGATTACAAATCGGGCAATTGCTGATTTTTTGTCAAAAACCCGGGGCGACAAACTTTCGTCGCCCCCTAAACATTAACCCAAACTTAGGAGTGTTTATGTTATTTTTTCAAGGCTGACTGTCAGATGTGTCGATAGAAATGGCACGGAATAAAACTGACAGATTGACAAATGTTGCCGGCGTAAGAGATTTTTCTACGGCAGAAAAGTTTTTTAACAAATCTGCTTCTCGTGATCGAGTGGCCATTGCGCTACTCAATGCATTAGAAGAAAAAAAAACGGGGAGATATCTTCGAAGACATCCCTCGTGAAAGGAGGTAAATTATAAAAAGCAAAAAAAGTTTTTTGGGCAGGCATATCAAAATTGATATTAACCTGCCCTTTATTATTTTTTAAAATTAAATTTAATTTAAAAATTTTCAACTAGTGCGCCTGGAATTATTTTTTTAATTTCATTTTCCAGTTCCGGATTTTTTGTAATACAATAGGGCGTTTCTAGTTTTGTGTTATTAATTTTTAGATAAATTTTTATTTGACCTGGTTCGCATTTGCCAAAATGGGCAGAAAGCGTTTTGAGAGTTTCTTGATTGGAAGATTGTGGGAGCGTAATAATAATTTTGGTGGTTTCGCTTGGCACTTTTGGTGTATTATTTTTTTGTGTTGCAATAATGCGAGCGCGTTGTTCCATTTCAGCAAGATTAATCACTTTGGCGCTATCGACTAATAATTTAAAACTGCCGTCTTTGTCGGAAATTTTTCCTGAAGCTAAAATAACTTTATCTTCTTCCCAGAGTGAGCCAGTTTCTTCCAGGATTTTTGGAAAAACAAGTAGTTCGATATTGGAATACATATCTTCAATTGTGGCAAAGAGCATTGTTTTTTGATTTTTAAGAAAAATCTTTTTAATTTTAGAAATCACTCCGCCAAGACTAATATTTTGTCCAACTAAATCTTTTGTAATATTGCGAATGGGAACACCAGCAGATTCAAAATAAGCCTGAAATTCAGTGGCAGGATGACCACTAATGTAAAGTCCGATTAGCTCTTTTTCCCAGGCTAGTTGTTGTTTTTTGGTTGCGGGAAAAGTAGGCAAAAGTTGAATTTCTGGTTCGGCTAAATCAGTTATTTCAAAAAGACTAACTTGGTTGGAGTGTTTATTTTTTTGAAAATTTTTAGAATGAGCAATGATATTTTCAATTGAAGCGACAATTTGATTTCGTTCGCCCAGATCTTCTAGTGCACCAACTTTTGCCAAAGCTTCTATTGATTTTTTATTTAAATCTTTCGATTCAACTCGTTCAATAAAATTAGCCAAGGAAGAAAACCGTCCGGCCTTTTTTCTTTCCTCCACAATAATATGGGCAATATTATGTCCAACATTTTTGACCGCATTTAGACCGAAGCGAATTTTTTCAGTCTTTTTTTCTGGATCAATAATAACAGAAAATTCTTCAAAACTTTCATTGACATTGGGAGGCAAAACTTCAATACCCATTTCGCGACATTCCGTAACTTCGATTGCAACACGATCAATATCATCTTGATCGGAAGTAAGCAAAGCGGCCATAAATTCTGCTGGATAATGGGCTTTGAGATAAGCTGTTTGATAACCAATCATGGCATAACAAGCGGCATGTGAACGATTAAATCCATAACCAGCAAATGGTTCGATATAAGCAAAAACTTTTTCAGCCACTTTGCGCTCAATATTCAGTTGTACACAACGATCAATAAATTTAATTTTTTGTTCGGCAATTAAGGTGAAAATCTTCTTGCCCATTGCTTTTCGCAAAACATCCGCTTCGCCTAATGTGAAGCCAGCTAGTGCTTGAGCAATTTGCATAACTTGTTCTTGATAAACAGCAATGCCATAAGTTTTTTCCAGAATTGGTTTTAATTTTGGATGCAGATATTGAATTGATTTCTTGCCATGTTTTCTGGAAATAAAATCAGGAATCCAATCCATTGGTCCCGGACGATAGAGTGCCACCATCGCAATAATATCTTCAAAAACTGATGGTTGCAATAATTTCAAATAGCGTTTCATACCAGAACTTTCTAATTGAAAAACGCCAGTCGTTTGGGCTTTTTGCAAAAGTTGAAAAGTTTCTGGATCTTCCTCTGGAATTTCATCAATAACTAAATCTAAATTTTTAGTTCTTTTTAAAATACGCAAAGTGTTTTGCATGATGGTGAGATTTTTGAGACCGAGAAAGTCCATCTTGAGCAGACCAATTTTTTCCACATAACTGGATTTAGTGGAAGAGGAATATTGTGTGACCGATCCAGTTTTTTTGCCTTGCATTTGTTGCAATGGCGTATATTCTGTTACTGGTTCACGAGTAATCACAACACCACAAGCATGCATTGAAGCATGCCGAACAACGCCTTCTAATCTTTTTGCGCTATCCACTAATTTTTTGCTATCACCGCCAGAAGCATAAAAATCTTTAAATTCTTTAACATTTTCCAACGCATCAGAAATAGTCGAAAACATTGGAATAAGTTTGGCGGTCTTATCACAAAATTCATAAGGAATATCGAGTGCGCGTCCAGCGTCACGAATAGCCGCACGGGCAGCCATTGTGCCAAAAGTAATAATTTGGGCGACATGATCGTTGCCATATTTTGCTCGTACATAATCCAAAACTTCATCTCTCCGATCATCAGCAAAGTCCATATCGATATCAGGCATAGAAATTCTTTCCGGATTTAGAAATCTTTCAAAAAGCAAATCATATTTAATGGGATCGAGATTGGTGATGCCGATTAAATAAGAAATAAAACTGCCGGCCGCACTACCACGACCAGGACCAACAACAATATTTTGATTCTTAGCCCAATTAATCATGTCTTGGACAATTAAAAAGTAGGAAGCAAAGCCGGTTTTTTCAATAATAGAAAGTTCAAATTCCATGCGATCCTTGTGTGTTTGTGTAATTTCTTCTGGCTTAAATCTTTTTATCAAACCTTGTTCAGTTAATTTTCGCAGATAAGTTTCTGTGGTTTCACCTTCCGGCACATCAAAATGGGGAAGTTGAGTTTCGCCGAGAGTTATTTCTAAATTGCATTTAGCGACAACCTCTTGTGTGTTGGCAAGTGCTTCGGGTGTATCGGAAAAATGCTCAGCCATTTCCTCGGGGCTTTTTAAATAAAGTTTAAAATCCATTAAATTCATGCGATTCTTGTCTGACACTTTACGATTAGTTTGAATGCAAAGCAAAATATCTTGCACTGGCGCATCTTCCTCTTTAACATAATGAATATCATTAGTGGCAACTAGCGGAATATTTAATTTTTTTGAAATTTTTATTAACGCTTCATTGGCAATTATTTGAGGAGCATAATTGGGGTGATGTTGAATTTCTAAGTAAAAATTGCCCGCACCAAAGATATCCAAATATTCCAAGGCTAAATTTTCAGCTTTTTCCATATTGCCGGAAATAGCAGCGGATGGCACTTCACCTTCGGCACAAGCTGAAAGGCCAATCAGACCTTCAGCGTGAGAGCGCAAAACAGTTTTATCAATGCGTGGTTTATAATAAAAACCTTCCAAATGCGCAATTGTAATCAGACGCATTAAATTTTTATAACCCGCTTCATTTTTAGCCAGCAAAATAAGGTGATGTCTTTTGCGATCAGCTGAATCGGGATTTTTGCTGTGAAGATCTGTTGGCGTAATATACATTTCACAACCGATGATTGGTTTTATTCCACGGGCTTTGGCTTTGATATAAAATTCAATTGCACCATAAAGCACGCCGTGATCGGTAATAGCCAATGAATCCATGCCTAATTCCTTGGCACGATCTAGGATATCATCAATCTTAGCTAGTCCATCTAACAAGGAAAAATGCGTATGCACATGCAGATGGGTAAATTTTGGTGTGATTGTTTCAGGCATAATAATTTATAATATTTAGCTAGTATAACATAATTCAATTTAGTGGTATAGTGGAAGCATGATTATCGCAACATTCACACAAGAAGAAAATTTATTAGCCTCGGGCTTTGATTTTGTTTTGGGAATTGATGAAGCCGGACGAGGACCACTTGCGGGATCAGTTGTGGCGAGCGTTGCAACGCTTAAAAATTTTTCAAGCGTAGATTTGGCTGATAAAAAATGGAATTTAATTCGCGATTCAAAAACTGTAACCGAAAAACAACGAGAGGCAATGTTGGATTTTATTTATGAACATTTTTATGTCGGCGTGGGAATTTGTGATCACAACACGATCGATCGGATAAATATTCTAGAAGCCAGTTTCCTCGCGATGAAAAAAGCCGTAACAGATTTTCAGAATAAACAAAAAGAAATACTAAAAAATAAAAGATGCATTGTGCTAGTAGATGGCAATAAAATTATTCCCAGCTTTTCCTTGGAACAGGTGGCGATTATCAGTGGAGATAAATTAGTCAAATCAATTGCTGCGGCGTCAATTGTTGCTAAGGTAACACGGGATCGTATGATTTGTGAAGCAGATAAACTTTATCCTGAATATGGATTTAGCTCACACAAAGGTTACGGAACAAGGAAACATTTTGAAGCACTTAAAAAATTTGGTCCCTGTGAAATTCACAGAAAAACTTTTGCACCGGTGAAGGATATGTTGCGTGAATATTAAATTAGGCATTTTATTTATGTATTTATTTATGCTACAATAAAATCAATAAAAATAATTATTAAAATCAAATCAAATGCCCACAAAAAAACCACTAATAAAAACTAATTTAAATTTCAAAATATTATTAACAAGTTTATTTTTTTGCTTTTGCGCTTCCTCTAGCAATGCAAGTGTTGTAATGTCGGATGTTGCTAACGATCTAAATTGTTATTCTTCGTCAAGTAATCCAGTAAAAAATCAATATTATACTATTGCTTGGTGGGTTAAAAATTATACATCGATATCATTGCACATTGATCAAGAAACAGGACTTATGAAAGAATCCTGTGGTGGGGAGGATAATTATTTATGCCAAACCTTGCAGGATGGCAGAGTAATAAGACGCATAACCACTGGTAATATTAGCTGGGCGGATAGCAAGTCGCCTGGATGTAGAGCGGTGGCTGGCTTTTCCCCTCCTGCTCAGTCTTGTTTTGGTGATTGCCTAAATAATATTGATAGAATTGATGTGCGTTTTTTTATCCCGCCAGGAACTTATTCATTTGGTGTTATAAATTCAACCATGCAGCAGGGAGATGATTTAGCAGTTTCAGTTAGATATAATCAATTACCAAAATATAATCCAACAATATCTAGTGATAACAGACAGTTTTCTCCTTATGAAGCCATTGGCTGTCCTGATGAATTAAATTGGATGAAAAATGGTAAATTATATCGCGAGACAGAGGATCTTTTTTTAAAAAGAATTCTCATGCCAAAAACAGAACTTTGTGGCATAGGAACAGCTAATCTATGGGGTGGATTATATGCGTCTGATGATAGAAAAACTATTTCAAAAGACGAATCTGGTTGGCTATATTTTAGTCAGCAAAGTGCACAGCATTCTTATTCGGATAAGCTAGAGGCAGGAGTATTTCAAATTCAAATTGATGCCAAGGCTTTTAATGAATGGTTTTCTAAATACGGCTCAAACGCAGACGGTTCAATTAACTGGGAAAAAGATGTTGAGAGTGTTGTTACATATATTGCTCCAAGCGAACCAATAAAGACAACAAGCCCAACTCCAACTCCAATCAAAACCCCAACCTGCGAAGCAAAGTTTGTCGAAAATAATATAACCGCACCCGGCGAATCAAAACTTTCTTTTAGTTCAGAAAACACAACCAAACTAACTGGTTCATGCAAAGGACAATTACCAATCAACAACGAAGTGGAATTGCCATTAAGTTATGCCGATTATGTTTTTCCCTTCACAGCTAGTCAAACAGGAGCAGAAACCTGCACCTTCACGCCATACAATGGAACAACCAAAGGAGAATCTTGCTCCGCAACTGTAATAGTGAAAAATTCGACTGCTTCAACTCCCACTCCAACATCAACTCCAACTCCAACTCCAACTCCAAATTCGCCGAATGTGAAACCATTTGACTGTATTTCTTTACATAATCCCTATACCAGTGCGCCGAGCGATGTGGCACTATATGTATTTGGAAACACAAGAGATATGCATTATGGCTTGAATCCGTATTTCAGGGTGTTCATTCCGCCGGGAACGATCATAATGGATTTGCTGATGCAGGGAGTCGGAAAACAAATGGCCGTGGCACATCACAAAACGCCACCAACGGGATTCCCCGCATCACCTCCATCTGGTTATGAATTCACAAATCGTTTTAGACTTAATGAGCTTGAAGTTATGGATTGTCATGTTTCCGAAACCGATCAGGGCAACCTGTATATTGCTAATGACTCTTTTCTCGATCCCTATCTTAGCATTTCCAGGGCGGGGTGGCTATATGTGAAGGTTGGTGGCGGCAACGACTCGCAACCATATACTAATCAGTTTAGTGTGAGGGTCGACACAAAAATCTACAACGCCTGGTGGGACAAATACATCAAAGACGAAGCCGGTTGGAATAAATACATTGAAAATGTAGAAACCTATATTGATCCCACAACAGAAATTCAAACTTCTCCAACTCCAACGCCAACTCAAACCCCATCTCTCACCGCAACAACTTCCAACCTAGACGCCAACTTCACAATCACCAACGGCACAAGTTGCATAAACTATATGTGCGACAAACCTACCAATACAATGGTCGCTAGTGAAAAAGATTTTAAATATCAAGAATCTTTTACTTGCCACTACACCAAAGCTGGAAGCTATACCGCCAGCATTGAATGTCCTAATAATAATATTATTACAAAAGTAGTTACAGTAAAAAATCCAACACAAAGCTTAAAAGCCTGCCAACGAGATAATCCTGATTGTGAAAAATTAACTTGTAATAATGTTTATTGTGATGATGGATGTGAAAGAAAAAAGGGGACGAGGGTTTGTGATGGGTCGTGATTGTGATTTTTCTTCTGGACTAAAAATAGGTAAAATGTTAGAATAGGAGCATAAGCAGTTTTAGGGTATAAAAATATATGCGAATAGGAATTGATGCGAGAACAATTTTGAATCCAGAAAGAGGCGAGGCGATTGGTGCTGGTCATTATGCCTATCAATTAATTCGTCATCTTTTGGAAATTGACAGGGAAAATGAATATGTCTTATTCTTTGATTTTCGTGTGCGAGAAAAAGATGTGAAGAAATTTTCCAAGGCAAATGTGAAAATAAAATTTTATCCATTTTCGGATTATAAAAAATATTTGCCAGGAGCCTATAGTGAAATCTTGGGCACGGCTACATTGATGCGAGAAAAATTGGATGTGCTTCACACCACTTCTCCACTGAGCAGAATCCCCAGCACTTATTCTGGAAAAACAATTGTTACAATTTATGATTTAGCAGTTATGAAAGTGCCCGATGCTTTTCCTGTGTTAGTCAGAACAAAAACTAAAGCGATGCTGAGTATGGCAATTAGTAAAGCAGATAAATTAATTGCAGTTTCTGCTTCAACCAAAAAAGATCTTTGCGAAATTTTTAAATGTGCGGAAAATAAAGTGCAAGTGATTTACAGTGGATTTGATAAACGCTTGTCAGAAAAATCAGTTTTGTCTCGTGAAGAAGTTTTAAAGCGATATTCACTTGAAATGGAAGATAAGTATTTATTATTTTTAGGAACAATTGAGCCGTTGAAAAATATTACACGCCTCTTTGAAGCTTTTGTGCTTTTCAAAAAAAGTTTTCAAGCAAAAGCTAAAAATTTTAATTATAAATTGGTTATGGCGGGAAAGCGAGGCTGGTTGGCGACTGAATATAAACAATTGGCAAAAGATTTAGACATTGAAAAAGATGTTATTTTTACGGGCTATATTATCGGAGATGATTTAGCACCACTTTTTGCACAGGCCGATTTTTTTGTGATGCCGTCCCTTTATGAAGGATTTGGCACAACTGTGCTTGAGGCTTTTGCGACTGGTGTGCCAGTGATCTCGTCAGATGTCTCATCTATTCCAGAAATTGCTGGCGATGCAGCAATGCTTGTGAATCCTTTGGACACAAAAGAAATTGCTGATGCGATGTTTCAATTTTCGGAGAGTGAAGAGTTGAAAAATAATTATCGCGAAAAAGGCAAAAAGCAAGTTGAAAAGTTTAATTGGGAAAAAACGGCACAGGAAACTTTGGCACTGTATAAAAGTTTTAAATAATTGACTTTAATACCTCGGCTTGATAGGATTATTTAGTCATGATATAGAGTTGGTCCGGTGGCCGAGTGGTTAGGCAAAGGTCTGCAAAACCTTTTACAACAGTTCAATTCTGTTCCGGACCTCCAGCGATATTATGAGAAAAAGAAGTTGGACAGAGAATGAATTAAAAAAAGCGGTTGAATTGTCTACAAGCGTTAGGCAAGTTTTGCAAAAATTGAAATTAAAAGAAGCTGGAGGAAATTATGCTCAAATAAAAAAATTTTTAGAAATCTATAAAATAGACAAAAAACATTTTACGGGAAAGATTTGGAATAAAGGCCTGCGAGGAATTGGGAAGTCGCGATTAAAATTAGAAGAAATATTGATAAAGGGGAGTAATTTTCTTGGAAAATCTGAGGGTGCTTTGTCCTAATTGTCATAGTTTAAAGCCAACACACAGAGGAAGAAATAGAAAAAAATAATTGGGCGAGTGGTGGAATGGTATACACTCAACACTTAAAATGTTGCGGAGCTTGCTCCATGAGGGTTCGAGTCCCTCCTCGCCCACGAATATGCAGTAGCATTCATGTAAATTTACAAAATAATCTTCGGAATTCTTTTGAAATCTCGAAGTAGCACTTCACGCATCGATCTTTTATATAATGCAACAGCCGGATGATAAAGTGGATAAAAAAAATATTGACCAATGTCTGAGATATTTTTTTGCGTTATTTTTCCGTGAGCTTGGGAAATTTTTAATTCTGGAAAAAATGCTCGCATCGAATGTTTTCCCAGCGTAACAATTAACTTTGGTTTTATAATTTTTATTTGAGCAAGAAGCCACGGCCAGCAAACGGCAATTTCTTCGGGCAGGGGATCGCGATTTTTTGGTGGGCGACATTTTATGATGTTGGCAATATAAATATCATTGCGTTTGAGTTTGATTGTCGCGAGCATTTCGTCGAGAAATTTTCCCGAGGCACCAATAAATGGCTGTCCAGTTTCATCTTCTTTTTTGCCTGGTGCTTCGCCGATAAATAAAATTTTCGCCTCAGCATTTCCTGTGCCACAAACAACTTGAATACAATTTTTTCGCAAAGAACATTGGGTGCAATCAAGCATTTTTGTGTTTAATTTTTTTAGTTTATTTGACTGAGATGAATTATTTAAGCTCATGGATTCGCAATAATTTAAAATTAGCATTTTCTGTATCCCATGTAGCAAATGTTGGTGGATAGATATCGCCGGCAACATTGCCGGGATTGAGCATTGTGCAATTTCCAATTTTTTCTGTCCAAGGTTTGTGAGTATGTCCATAAAAAACAAAATTATATTTTCCACTCTCGGAAAGTTTTCTAGCAACATCAGGAAAATGGACGAAAGCAATTGATTTTTCAGCCAGCTTAATTTCTCCAAAATTTTTAAAAATAAAAGTGTTGCGATATTTTTCCAGAAATTCAAAATCACGCAAATGGTCGTTGTCCATATTGCCAAAAGCCAAATAAATTTCTCCGGAAAAATTATCATTCAAAAGATCGAGCGTTTCTTTCGCAGCTAAATCACCGCAACAAATTAGGGTTGTAATTTTTTGGGTAGCACAAAAACGCAAAACTTTTTCCAAGTTTATTTCATTGTTATGAATGTCTGAAATGATGGCGATTTGCATAGTGGTTTAATTATAGCATGAGTAGCTAATAGTTTTCAATACTAGGCGCAAAGTTTAATAATTAGTTTTTTACTCAGCAAAAAAAACGCAGAGGCATGACATGTCTATATAGTTTTGAAAATGCGGTACATTGTCTTTTTGTTTATTTAGTGTTAAGTTGGAAATGTCGCATCCAATTAAATAGACACTGTTCCGTAGTGAACAAGCAAGATTGCGCCTGAAAATAGGGCAACTTTGCTTAAAACAATTGGACACAATCTGTCTATTTGGGTGCGACAACCAGTAGGGTTGCCTTTTTTTATTTCAAAAATCCAATTAGTAATAAATATGCCAACATTAGAAAGTGCCAAATTTGAAAAGAAAATAATGGAAATTCTCACCGTAGAATTTAAAACGGCTTTTCATCACGAGAGAGGCAAAAAAATAGTTGACATACAAGGCGTTCGAAAAAGTTTCGATTTTGTTTCTAAAAACGAAAAGCAATATATTGGAGATGCAAAATACTATAAGATGTGTCCTAATGGAAAACCGCCTCATGCTAAATTGAGCACTATTTCAGAATATGTTTGGCTACTAGAAAAAACACTAGCGGATCATAAATTTCTAGTTTTTGGTTTAGATATAAGAGTGCCAAATTATTGGCTTGATAACAAATATGGGAAACTGACAAAAGTCGCGTTTTATTTTTATGACGAGACTGGATTGAAAAGACTCAATTAAATCGAGCTTATTTATACCCAGGGTGCCTTTTAGTCAACTTGGCTATAACATATAAATTAGCCAGTATAAATTTTAAATAACAAGAAATATGAAAAAAATAGTAATAACAATTATCGGGGTAGCATTCTTTATTGGCACAATCGCAGGTGAAAATTTGAAACAACTTTCAGATTGGAGTAATACACAAGCAATAGGATTTAATTTATGGACACTATTTTGTTTGGTTGGAGTCCCTTATATTGTTTTTCTGCAATTCAAAAACAAGTTGCCAATAGAGGCTAGGAATATTAAAACAATAAAAGAAAAAGGGCTTGCTAAAATTGATAAAAATAAAATCGTGACAGGCTTGGTGGGCTTAGTATTAATTAGTTTTTCTTTTTATTGGTTTATCGTTAGACCAGAAAATATTAGAAAGGAATGTTTTGTCGAGGCAAAAAATGAAGCAGAAAATATGCTAAGAGTGGAAACAAATTTAGAAATTAATGGCTACTATTCATTTACAAAGGGCGATTACGAAAAAATTAAAAACAAAACATACAATGAGTGTCTTTTGAAAAATGGAATGAGTAAATAATTTATAAAAATATGAAAAAGAATATTCCGTGGCAAGCGTTACTCACAATTGGTTTAGTTGGTGCTATCGTGGGACGCTTTATTGGCGGAGTTGTTGGAGATGCTGTCGGCGTGCTTGGTGATATTTGTCTTTTGATTGGGATAGCCAATATGATTGTTGCTTTGATAAAAAAGAGGAAAGAAAAAAAAGCACAAACAAATACCCTAAGTAACAAAATAATAATTAAAAGCGAAAAGGTTGAAGTGGATAAAAAATCAAAAATAGATTATTTCAAATATTTTGCCAAATATGCGCCTTTTATTGTAATAATTGTTTTGATTGTCATCATTGCTATTTTCATTAATAATAAAAGTGGTCTAAAAAATACAGAACAAAATCAAGACAAACAAGGGGGTAAGGAATTTTTATTTAGAAAACAGACCGAATGTATGAATATTTGCCAAGCCATTTATGAAAATCACAAAAAGTTATTATTGACAATTGGCACAGTTTTTTCTCCAAAATATGCATATAATGAAAGTAAAAATGCCTGCTTTTATTCTGGTGGCTGGGTTGATTCGCTAGCCTCTAATACAAAGCTGGTTATAAATTGTCAAACAAATGAGGAGGTTTTAATTTTTGAAACAGATAGAAATGGCAAGGTTGTTCGCGATTGCAATACTTGCGTTGATAGTTTCGAAGAATACTCTAGACGAGAAAAAGAATATATGGAAAATGCTAATTAGCAAAAAATATAAATATAAGGAATATTCCTTGGAGAAATTACTAATTTTTCATAAAGTAGTATGAAAAGAAAAGATATGAAAAGCGAAGAGCAAATTGAAAAAATATTAAGAAATTACTTAATTAAAAAAGGTTGGACGGAAACTAGCGATCTAAGAAAAATCGGACAACATGGTTGGGATATCAAAGCTTTTCACTCTAAGTGGAGAAAGATACTTTTAATAGAATGTAAGGGTGATAGTAACTCAAAATATAATACTCAAAAAATTCATAATGCTTTTTGGATATCCATCGGACAAGTTATGGCAAGAATGGACAAGCAAGGAAATAATTCTAAAAAAGCTAGAATTTATGCTATTGGTATTCCAACGAGCTGGGGACCTATATTTAAAAGGAAGGCGAAAAAAATGGAATATGGGTGGAATTTTCTAAAGTTAAGGATATTTCTAGTCAGTGAAAATAAAAAAGTTGAAGAAAAAACATATAAGCAATTTTTAAAAGTTACCTAGGATAAAAAGATGACAATTTGGGAAAAACTTGTAAAAGCTCAAAAGAAATTTGAAAATCGTGAACCGATTGGAATTGACTTGCCTCAAAAAATATCAAACTTTTTCAATTCAATTAAAATAACGTGGTTACACGTTTTCGTTTTTATCACTGCTATTATGACCGTTGTGTTTGTGGCGACCATTTTTGTTATGATATTATTGTTTTTCCCTAATTTATTTAAAACAGAAGTTTCTTTCAATGGTATAGGCGAAAAAGTATCAAATAAAAGTAGTGATGATGCAAAAACAAATGATGACGTAGCAGAAAAATCTCCCAAAGCAACAAATGAAAACTGTAATTCGATTATCCTAAAACTTCAAGGACCATTAGTGCCACACATTGGATCAAATTCATCAATTTTTTCGTCAGATGAAGAACAAACTTCTTCCGAAGATATTTGTTATGAAATTGAAGTCGCCGACAAGGATGAAAAAATAAAAGCTATCATAGTAGAAGTTGATTCTCCTGGTGGAATTCCTTTGGCTGCTGAAGAAATAGAAAAATGTATAGGAAGGTCATATAAACCAGTCTTAGCTTATGTCAGGTCGACTGGAACATCCGCAGCTTATTGGGCAATAACAAGCGCTGATAGGATTTTTGCCTCATCACTTTCAGATATCGGTAGCATCGGAGTGTATATTTCATATCTAGACAATGTCAAGAAAAATGAAATGGATGGCTTGAAATATCATCTGTATTCGACTGGAAAATTTAAAGATATGCTTAGCTCCGATAAGCCAACAACAAAAGAGGAAGAAATATTGATAATGGAGCAATTGCAAAGTGCGCATGATATTTTTGTAAATGCCGTATCAGAAAACAGAAAAATTGGAATTGAAACGGTTAGAAAAATATCCGATGGGCGGGTTTTCGATGGCGAGCAAGCAAATTTAATCGGACTTATTGATCAAATAGGCGGACTATTTGAAGTGAAAAAGTATATAGAAAATAATTATTTAGACAATTCAAAAATAGAGACTTGCGAGTGGTAAATTTATTAAAGTAGAATTTTTATAAAACAAATATTTTATTTCAAGCTCCAACTTTTCAATTCATTCTCTAAATTTCTTATTTCCACTTTTTCTGCCAGCCCCTGCTCTTTTTCCGCCTACTTTTGCAATAGTATTAAAATTTGGTGCAAGCAAATAAAAAAAACCAGTCAAAGCGGGACTGGCACCGAGAGGATTATTTATTTGGAAAATTAATTGCTTGCGGACAAGCAAAGCAAGAGAAAGCACGCAGTTTATGTTTTCTTACAAACTCAATGCAAGCTTTCATAAAGACACAATCGACGCTTCGATGAGCGCTTGCATCTTCAAGTCTAATTCCGCGCGATATTCTCATCAGAATAATCAGATTTCCTGATTCAATTCTGGTATATCTTTTCCATAATTTGATTTCATCATCTAAAATTGAAACTGGCGATACGATTGGTCTTCGTGGAATTTTTGGCAGAGATTGTTGTCTCTTCCAGTCAATTATTTTCCAACCAACCCATGCGCTGAGAGTTATGTTGCAGACGGATTTTGTCCAAGCTCTCATGGATAAACCGCTTTTGATGAGATCATTTTTTTCTATGGCAGTCAACCAAATCCGTGGATTTCTGGCCATAGATCGCACAGCCCGATGTCGCTCTTCTGAATTATGTTTAGTTTTATTCATCTTATTGCCCTCCTTTTTTGAAAGAACTATTTTTTTATTTTCTAAAACTTTTTAAAATTGCGAGATCTTTTTCCATTTCAGCATATTCAGTTTCCAAGATCATGTCAAGATTATTTTTTTTTGCAAAATTGACAATATTTTGAAAAGCTTTTTGACCAATCTGACCTTTGCCAATATGCTCATGGCGATCTTTTCTGGAATTTAATTCTGTCTTGCTATCATTAGCATGAAATAGTTTTATATTTTTTAAATTTAATTCTTTGTCGATACGCGAAAGAGTTTTTTCAAAATTAGTCCAATCGTAACCGGAAGCGAAAGAATGTTGAGTGTCAAGACAAATTCCCGCCAGCGCTTTATTATTTACTCCGTCAAGAATAGTTTTTAAATCAGCAAGTGAACTGCCAATGATTTCTCCGGCACCAGCACTATTTTCCAAAAGTAATTTTGTTTCGCCGGTATAATTAAGCAAAGTTTTTTGTAGCATTTTTATGACTATTTGAATTGCTTCGTCATGTGTCATGCCTTTGGCCGATCCGAGATGAGTCATAATATATTTTGCACCAACAAGACTTCCGCGTTCCAGTTCATCGCGAACGATATTAGTTGAATTATAACGGATTTTATTATCAAGCGAGGCAAAATTTATATAATAGGGCGTGTGAATATAAGTCGCTTTGATTTTAAATTTTAAAGTTAAAGCTTTGAATTGTTCACAAATTTCCGGTGTCAATTCTGGTGCTTTTCCGCCACGCGGGGAGCGAGTGAAAATTTGCATTATTTCACAACCTAAATCAGAGGCTCTTTCAGGAGCATTGATAATTCCACCAGCAATTGAAATGTGAGCGCCAATATACATAATCATATTCTAGCACGCTTTGCATTTTTTAAAAAAGATAGTATAATTTAAATATAATTTTTTAATAATAAAAAGTATGATTGGAATTATTGTGTTAGTCGTTGTGGTAGTTTTAGCTTTGGGTTTGGTGGGAATGTATAATGGACTGATTAAATTAAAAAATAGAGTGGATGAAGCGTGGAGTGATATCTCCGTGCAATTAAAAAGACGCTATGATTTAATTCCCAATTTAATTAGCACTGTGAAGGGTTATGCTGCACATGAGAAAGGAGTTTTTGAAAAAGTGACAGAGGCAAGAACGAAAGCGATGGGAGCGGGAAATGCAACAGATAAAGCGGAAGCAGAAAATGCTTTGAGTGGAACATTGAAAACGCTTTTTGCCGTTTCAGAAAATTATCCAGAGTTAAAAGCGAATCAAAATTTCTTAGAATTGCAACGAGAATTAACTGATACGGAAGACAAAATCATGGCTTCACGCAGATTCTATAATGGCAATGTACGCGACTTCAACACAAAAATTGAAGTTTTCCCAACCAATTTTTTGGCCGGCGCTTTGAATTTTACCAAACGAGATTTTTTTGAGATGGCCGAAAGCGAAAAAGAAAATGTAAAAGTGGAATTTTAATTTAATTATAGGGTAGAGACGAGGCAATGCCTCGTCTCTACGGGTGATAAATAATAAAAAAATGGAACTAAAATTAAATAAAAAAAATATCACAGGAACAGTGTTAGTTATTTTTTCGCTAAGCGTTATATTTTATAGTGCTTATTTTTTTGGACACAGAGAGGCGGAAAAGAGATATGCCAAAGAGTTGCAATTGCAAGTGCTGAAAAATATCGCTGAAGAGACAAAAAATATCGAAAAAGCAAATTTGCTAAATGAGGTAGCAGATGAAAGTTCATTTGCAGAGTTTCAAAAAGCTCTTGATCCAGTTTATGCTATTTGTGAAATCAAAGAGGGGACTATTAAAACTATCAATAGCAAGAGTGTCATAAAAAAAGGCGATATCAATTGGCTTGAACCAAAAAATCTGGGAAATCTTGGATTGACTGGAGAAAAAGTTTATGCGGGTTGTGTCGGCGATGAAAATTCAGAATATGTTGGTTATAGTTCTTCCGGAATAAAATATATAAAATCGGGAGAAGTGGTGACGGGAAAATATGCCGGTTATGATTTTATTGTGGTCGCTTCTGATATTCGCGAAGGTCCTGGCAATGGTATGTTTTTTAGAATTTTGAAAAAAAATAACGACATTGTTTTTATTGCTAATCAAAATTATGGCTTGGAAGAATATGGGCAAGAGTTAATAAAAAAGTTTTTTACACAAGGCGTAGCCAATCGCGTGTTTGATGCTGGCATAACAATTGAAGAATTAGATTATCCGGCTGAATTAATCGGGGAAAATAAGCGACAAGTATTGACAAGAGATCAATATGCTAAAGCGTTTTTTGTTGATGCTAAACTTAAAAAAGTTTTTGTGAGTGAAAAATACGGACAAGCTTGGATGACCGATGTGGCAAACTTGGGCGATGGTGATCCGACGCCTTTTGAACTTAATAAATACAAGGATTATTCCGGCAATATTGGATATTATGATATTTTTGATCGTTATGGATTTTATTTTAAATCTCCTGATGGAACAGCGGTAGCCTATAAATTAAAATTGGATATTTTTAATGTGCAAGAAAGAGTGGGGAAATTGGATGTTGTTTGGAATTCTGGCAAAAAAAATACTATTGATTTTGAAGAAAATCCTTCTGGTTGCGGTGGTGGAAAATATGTCTATGACGAAACAGCGGAAACTAATCTAGAAACAGATTTAATTGCGGTGGGAAAAACTAGCCAAGGAGATTTGATTTATGGTTATAAAGATACGAGCTTGAAAGGTTTTATGAAAATGTATGATGAAACATATTTTGTAGAAGAAGGAAAAAATAAAAAAAATCCAGAAGAATTTTTAAAAGAAAATCCCAAAGTTTTTTGGCAAGATCCTTTTGGTCGGATTTTGGCTTTTTATAATACCACTTTTATTTCTCCTGTCGAATGTGGCAAGCCGGTGATTTATCTTTATCCAAAAAAGGCGATGAATATTTCCGTGAAAGTTGCACCAGGAAATGGTTTGAGTTTTACTGATCCGGAATATGGAACTGGATGGAATGTTTTTTCTGATACAAAAAGCAATCTCACAAATCTAGTTGATGGAAAAAAATATCCTTATCTTTTTTGGGAAGGTTCTGGTAGTATTTTCTATGAAACACCGCAGCAAGGTTTTATTGTTTCAACAAATGAGTTAGATGGATTTTTCAATAATACGCTTGCAAAATTAGGATTAATTGAAAAAGAAATTGCAGACTTCAAGGAATTTTGGCTTCCCAAAATGCAAGAAAGTAAAAAGCCTTATTATTTTGTCACTTTTCTTTCCAAACATTATATCGATCAATTAGCACCGCTTGCAATTAGTCCAAAGCCAGATACGACGATTCGGGTGCTGATGGATTATCAAGGTTTGGATAATTTTAAGACCGTGCCGGAATTGAAAATAAAAACTCCCAAAAGATCTGGTTTTGTTGTGGCAGAATGGGGCGGTATGCTAAAAAAATGAAAAAAAAGTTTATTATTGGTTTGGGAATAATTTCTGTTTTAGTTTTAGTTTTAGTTTTTATTATTTTTAGTAGCGCAAAAACAAGCTCACTTGATATCTTACCGAGCAAACAAAAGGAAACAATTTCACAAGAAGTTGTTTCTTTTGTTTCTCCGCATCATTTGGTTGCCAAAGAAATAATTGAAAATATTTTTCAAAAAGTAGCTGAGAAAAATAAAAATATTTCAGTCGAATCAATTATTCTAGTTAGCCCTAATCATAAAAATGCGGGCAATGGTTGGGTGGCGGTTTCTGGTGAAGCGCGAAATATTGAAAATGCAATAGTTGAGCCAAATACTAAACTCGTGGAATTTTTAGTGGCTGAGAAATTGGCTTATCGGCAAGATGAGATTTTTCATGGTGAACATGGTATTGAAAATTTGTTGCCGTATGCCAAAAAATATTTTCCTCAAGCAAAAATAACTTCGTTAATGATTGGCGATGGTTATCCTGACGCCAAAGCTCAAATACTGGCAGAAAAATTAGCTGGATTTGATAAGCAAAAAACTATCTTAATTCTTTCAGCTGATTTTTCTCACTATGTCGGAAAAACTATTTCCGAGTTTCATGATCAAAAAGCTATTTCCGTGCTGTCTAATTTAGAATTAGAAAAAGCCAAAAATATGGATATTGATTGTCCTGGCGGATTATATTTATTGATGAAGTATTCTGCTTTAAAAAAATGCGAGCAATTTAATTTAGTAGATAATTCTAATTCAGCAAAAATTTATAAGCAAGATTTTATTGCAGAAAATACTAGCTATATTACTGGCTATTATTCCACCGGAACTAAAAAAATAATAGAAAATATTAGTTTATTTTTTGCTGGCGATGTAATGCTTGATCGTCAAATTAGAACAGTCATGAAAAATAAAAGCGTTGATTTTTTGACTGAAAAAATGAAACGAATCTTTCTCGGACCAGACGAAATAATATTTAATCTCGAGGGACCGGTAACTAATAATAATTCCGTTTCACAAAATACTATTCCGGGAGAAAAAAATCACACCAGTTTTACTTTTGATTTTGAAACTACAAAAAACTTTCTGAAAAATACAAAAACCAAGACTGTTTTTCTGGGCAATAATCATATTTGGGATTTTGGTCAAGTTGGGTGGGATGAAACAAGAAATTTTTTAGCAAAAAATAATATTAGCTATTTTGGCGATGCAAAAAAAATCAATGAGTCAGCTATTAAAAAAATATCCGGCAAGAAAGTGGCTTTTGTGGCATTTAATCAATTTTTGGGCAATAATTCTGATGTTGTTTCGGCGAATATTTCCGAGCTTAAAAAAACAAATGATTTCGTTGTGCTGTATGCCCATTGGGGAATAGAATATGCCAGAACAGAAAATGAAAAACAAAAAACACTGGCACATAATTTTATTGATGCCGGAGCAGATCTTGTTATTGGATCGCATCCGCATGTTGTGGAACCAATTGAAATCTATAAAAATAAAGCGATTTTTTATTCCTTGGGTAATTTTATTTTTGATCAATATTTTTCTCCAGAGACAATAGAAGGACTTGCGGTTGGCGTGTCGATGCAAGATGATAAGCTAGATTTTTATCTTTCCCCTTTAAGTTTAAATCGCGACGGAAGCACGACAATCTCAGCTGGCAAAAAGAAAGATGATTTGCTTTTTTGGTTGGCGGAAAATAGTAATATTTCTTCCGAGTTAAAAAATGATATAAAATCTGGGCACTTTCAAATAAATAAAAAATAAGCTATAATTTAGAAGAAAGCTAGTGGGTTAATTTTTTCTATAAAATTTTTATGGCAACTCTCTATGATCAAGCAGATAGAAATACGCGACTGACCTGGTTTTATATTACCGGCTTTTTGATTTTCGTGATTGCTGTCGGCTATGTTTTTGCTGGAGCAATGGGCAATAGTGCTATTCTTTATGGTGCGGTTATTTTTTCGGTTGTGATGAGTTTTGGTTCGTATTGGTGGAGTGATAAAATAGTGCTGGCGATGAGTTCGGCGAAAGAAATTGAGCATGAAAAAAATAAAGAGATTTATCATCTCGTGGAAAATCTTTGTATCACCGCTGGTCTACCTATGCCAAAAATTTATATCATTGAGGACACAGCGATGAACGCTTTTGCCACTGGACGCGATCCGGCTCATGGCGTCATTTGTCTCACGACCGGAATTATTAGTCGCCTGAAAAAAAATGAGCTGGAAGGTGTGATTGCTCATGAGCTTTCACATATTGGCAATCGGGATATTTTGCTTTCCACTGTCGTCGTTGTTTTGGTTGGTTTCATAACGCTTTTGGCGGATTGGTTTCGTAGTTGGACATTTTGGGGTGGAGGAAGACGCAGTCGCAGTAGTGATGGCGAAGGCAATCAATTGCAAATGGTTTTGTTTGTTTTGGCGATTGTTCTTTCTATTCTTGCTCCAATTGCTGGAGTGTTGATGCAACTAGCAATTTCGAGAAAGCGAGAATTTTTGGCGGATGCTGATGCGGCATTGCTCACGCGTTATCCAGAAGGTTTGGCGAGTGCACTAGAAAAAATTTCAAAAGATACCGAACCACTTGAAGCGGCGAATCGAGCAACGGCACATCTGTTTATTGCTAATCCATTCAAAGGAAAAAAAGTAACAAAACTTTTTATGACCCATCCACCGATTGAAGATCGTGTGAAGGCTTTGCGGGGAATGGAAGTGAAATAATTATTTAAACTAAAAATATAAATAAAATGCCCACAAAAAAACCAATAAAAAAAACTAATTTAAATTTCAAAATATTTCTCACAAGTTTATTTTTAATATTATTCTTTTCTCTTTCGATATCTGCAATTGCAACCGCAGCAACTTGTGGTGATGGTATTTTTGAGTTTGATTCTGGTGAAGAATGTGAACTTAATTTGCCGATTAGTCCGCCTGTGTGTGGCGGTGGTGCTTGTGATCCAGTAACTTGCAAATGTTCAAGTTATGGGACTACTACAACGCCAACACCAACAGGCTCAGCTTCTTTTTCCGCCAACAAAACTTCTGGCACCACCCCATTAACAGTCAATTTCACACTCACCAATGGCACAAATTGCATAAACTATTTGTGTGACACAGGAGTCGGAACACAAGCTTATGTCTATGAAAAATCTTTTTCTTGTGCTTATGTTTCAGCTGGAAGTTTTACGGCTAGTATTTCTTGCAACGGAAATGTACTTAAAAAAATAATAACAGTGACTGGAACTGGAGCGACAGCAACGCCGACTCCGACGATAACTCCAACCCCGACAGTACCAAAACCAAGACCCTTAGAATATTTAACTATACACGCTCCTTATTCTCGTGCAGTAGAAAATAGCGGTCAAAAAATAGGAGGAAAGGATACCTATTCTTTTGCAAATACAAAAGAATCTCATATCGGATACACACCATATTTTAGAGTATTTATTCCGCCCGGAACAGTCTCGATGGATTTGTTAATTCAAGATGGATACAGAGAGCACAAGGCAGTGGCTCAGTACAAAATTCCACCAATAGGATCGCCTCAAGAGCCAACGGAAGGTTATGATTTTGGAACTAAATATAGGATAAAAGAATTCGAAGCTCATCAGCGTTGGATTACAAATACAGGTGAGGGCAATCTATATATTGCTAACGATGCCTTTTATCCTGAATATCTTCCTGTTTCTGGCGGTGGGTGGTTATATGTGAATGTTTATGGTATGGAATCAGTACCTTATTATACTAATTTTACCGTACAGGTTGACACAAAAACCTACAACGCCTGGTGGGACAAATACATCAAAGACGAAGCTGGTTGGAATACATACATTGAAAATGTAGAAACATATATTGATCCCACAATCGAAACTAAAACCCCAACCTGCAAAGCTAATTTCTCCAAAACTGACATAACCGCACCCGGCGAATCAAAACTTTCTTTCAGTTCAGAAAACACAACCAAAC
>JBAXKA010000010.1:0-25615 GCA_037137555.1 Candidatus Moraniibacteriota bacterium | reverse complement strand
AAAAAATACTGTTATTTTTTCCACTAATTCCCCACTTAATTTAACGGAGAAGGGAATAGAATTTATAGAAACTTTGGGTTGGGATAAAATATTAGAAGATGAAACTCAAAAAAAGATACTTTTTGAAGCACTAGATCATCTTAATTTGAAAACAAAACCTGACGTTGAAAGATATTGTATAATCGTATTGAATGAATTTTATGGAAGTAGAGATAGTAATCCATTCATATCAATTAAAAATTATCTCTATAACAACGCAACAATAGATAAACAAAATGCTATATCTGCTTGTGCTATTTACTTGCGTAATAAATACTTAGAAAATCATCCTGAAATTAGTTAAGATTATTTATTTTACTGATTCAATCAATTTAGCAAAGATTTTTGGTTCGGTAACAGCCATTTGAGAAAGCACTTTGCGATCGAGTTCGATTTTTTTGTCAGCCATAATTTTAATAAATTGACTATATTTCAAACCTAATTCGCGAAGAGCAATATTGAGTCTGGTAATCCAAAGTTTTCTCATCACTCGTTTTTTTGCTCGGCGATCACGAAAGGCATATGAGCCAGCTTTAATGACAGCTTCTTTGGCAGCACGATAGTTGGAACTTCTTCTCCATTTAAAGCCTTTAGCATCTTCGAGTAAATTCTTTCTTCTTTTTGAGGCGGCCATTCCGCGTTTTATTCTGGTCATACACTTAAAAAATTATAAAATTAAACTTAAATTACACTTGCATTCTTTTCAAAACATTTTTTTCATCAGCTTTGAAAAGTCGTTTGTCGCCCTTTTTTTCTCGGCCAACTTTTCCGTTTTCTTTGGAGTTGTAATGATTTTGTCCAGTTGATCGGCGAAGCACTTTCTTATTTTTCGTGATCTTGATTTTTTTGGATAGAGATTTTTTCGTTTTTAGCTTTGGCATAAATTTAAATTATTTTTTTATGATTACTTAATTTATTTATAATTATTCTTCTTCATCGGGTGCGATAATAGCATTGAATCCTCCTGGGTAGCGTCTAATTTCTTGCTCGATTTTATAGGGGATAGCAATTTCATGGAGAAAATTTTTCAAATTAGCCCGAGCCAAATCTTGATGAGCTTTTTCTCTTCCACGCATTGTCAATTCTACTTTTACTTTAGCACCTTTTTTCAAAAATTTCTCTGCCTGAGCCTTTTTAAATTCTAGGTCATGTGTGTCAGTGCGAACTCCGAGACGAATGCCTTTTGTTTCGGATTTTTTCTGTCTAGATTTATTAACACGATCCAAGCGAGATTTTTGATATTGAAATTTCCCAAAATCCATTATCTTGCAAACTGGTGGTTTGGCATGTGGTGCAATTTCCACTAAATCTATGCCATCTTCGCGAGCTAATTCCAAGGCAGTGGCGGTTGGCAAAATACCAAGCTGTGCTCCATCTGAATCACGAATAACGCGCACTTCCGGCACCTTGATTTGATCGTTGATTCTGGTGATTGGACCTTTTCGGACGACGGGTTTTTTGTAGGGTGTTCTTCTTATAGTTTTAATTTAAATTATTAATTCATTTGTGGAGATGATGGGAGTTGAACCCATGTCCAAAATTATTCATCTAAAATATACTACAAGCGTATTTTGCTTTAATTTCCGCCGAAGGCAGATCAATTGAAAAGTGGAAAGCAAACAAAACCTTTTCAATTTATTTCTGGAATTATATTTTTACTTAAAATAACCAGAAAGATTATTGAAAGCTAGCCCAAAAATATGACACCGAATATTACCTCTTAGGCGAAAGTAAATTCGATGGCTAATGCCCTAACCGATAAAGACCGGTATTAGGCAAGAGCGGTAGCGAAGTTGACTGTAAAAGCGTTAGCAATTGCAGTTCTTGCTTTTGTTAGTAAGTTTGCACTTATAACTTTAATAGTAGTTTTACGAGTAACTATAAAAACTCGGCTTGCATATTTTAAACGTACAACTTGTCGAAACCAGGCATCCCCAATTATGCTACTAAAATATTAGTGGCAAAAGTGGTTGCACATGGATACTTTAATTATTTTTTTAAGGCTCGTTCGATGCTTCTGTTAGCTTCTTTTTTGGCGATATCTTCTCGTTTATCAAATTTTTTCTTTCCCTTTCCAACAGCAAAAGAAAGTTTCAATAATCGCTTTTTAGTATACAACTTAATGGGCACTAATGTCAAGCCTTCTGTGCGAACTTTGCCAATCAACTGACGGATTTCAGCTTTTCGCAACAACAGCTTGCGTGATCGAGTCGGATCATTGATTTGTTTCAAGCCCGCTTGTTTGTAGGGTGCGATATAGGCATTGGTGAGATAGAGTTCGTTGCCTTTTAGGGTTACGAAACTTTCCTTGAGACTAACTTGTCCTGAGCGCGCTGATTTTACTTCTTGTCCACTTAAAACTAAACCAGCCTCGTATGTATCAACCAGGAAATAGTCAAAATTAGCTTTTTTATTGATTGCTAGTGTGCTCATAAATCTAGTCTAGCATTTTTTCAGATGATAGCAAGAAATTAAGCACGACTAACATATTCACCTTTTTCTGTATTGACAATAATTTCATCACCAGCTTCCACAAAAAGGGGAGTGGAAATTTTTTTGCCAGTTTCTAATGTGACCATTTTTCCTCCAGTTGAAACTGTATTGCCCTTGATTCCTGGCGGTGCTTCAGTTACTTTTAATTTCATTTTGATTGGCAATTCAATGTTTATGGCATTGCCATCGAAATTAAGAAATAAAACTTCCGTACCTTCAGTTAAATAATTCACATTGTCTCCTAGTGTTTCAGTGGAGAGTGAAAATTGTTCATAAGACTCATTGTCCATAAAACAATAATCAGTATTTTCTTTATAGAGAAATTGGGCTTTTGATTTGGTGATTTGAGCTTCTTCAACATGCTCTGCTCCTTGAAAGGTTTTTTCTAAAACCGCTCCGGTGGTTAAATTTTTTAAGCGAGTGCGCAGAACCGATCCTGCTCGACCAGTTTTTGAGTGTTCGTGATACAACACAACAAAAGGCAGGCCATTGAGAATAATATTTTTTCCGACCTTGATATCTGAAATTCCAATCATAAATATTTTTTATTTTTTAATAAAACTATCTTGCCACAAAAGGCACAAGTGCCATAACGCGAGATTTTTTAATGGCATTCGTAAGCATTCTTTGATGCTTAGCACAAGTGCCATGTCGTTTTGGTGGATAAATTTTTCCTTGAGAGTTCATAAAACGACGAACAAAATAGGCATCTTTAAAGTCAATTTTTTCAATTCTGTTTTGGCAAAAATGACAAAGTTTTTTTTCTGGCAGATTTGGTTCATTGCCGTTGCGATTAGTATACATAGGTTAATTTAAAATTATTTAGGGATTAAAACTAAAATGGCACATCTTCAATTCGCACTTCATCTTCTTCTTCGTCAAGATTGATTGTCGGAATTTCTTCGGCTGATTGTGTTTGTGAATCTTGTGATTGAGCAGGGGCTGGTTTGTTATAGCTTGATGATGCGGTTGGCGTTCCACCTTGGCCAGCTCTTGAGCCTAATTGCATATTTTCTGCTACAATTTCTGTTGTGCGTTTTTCAATTCCGTCTTTTCCAGTATATTTGCGAGTAGTTAGGCGACCTTCAATATAAGCTTCTTGTCCTTTTGTTAGATATTGTCCAGCGATTTCTCCGAGTTTTCCCCAAAGCACAACATTATGAAATTCTGTCTGATCTTGCTTTTGTCCATTCTTATCTTTCCAAAATCGATTAGTAGCAAGTGAGATAGAGGCAACAGTTTGTCCGGTTGCTGTTGTTCTCACTTCAGGATCTCGCGTTAATCTTCCGACGAGAATAGCTTTGTTAATATTCATAATTTTATTTTTACCGCTTGCTTGCTAATTAAATTAGCAGACATAGCAAGGCAGTTAATTTATTGAAAAACTAGATATTTAAAATTTCTTCTAATTTTTTATTAAGAGCTACGGCATCTTCAGTTTTTGGAATAATTTTAGTAGCTTCTTTTTTTGGTGGGTTTTTTTCAAGATCCTCCGCTTCTTTTTTTTCTTGGCGCATTTTTTCTACGGCACCGCGTTTTTCTTCTTGTTCAAGTCGCTCCTCCTTTGTTTTTAATTCTGGTAATTCTGTGGCATCGCTGATAATAAAGCGTAAAACTCCAGGATGCAAATTGAGCTTATTGATAATTTCCGGAACATTTTCTGGCATTTCCGTTGAAAATCTTTTAGCAATATAGATACCATGAGTATCCTTCTTGATTTTATAGGCCATTTTTCTTTTCTCTTGAGTGGCTTTTTCTTCAAAAACTCCAGAGTGGACAGTAACAATTTCGTCCACATCGGATTTGATTTTCTCGAGATCAAGTTCCTTGGAAACTCCTACGAGATAAAATAGTTCGTAACGCATAATTTTTTTCGTGCTAATAAATTAATTAAAAAAACAAAAACCGCCTAAGAATTGCCCCTGTGCGGTTTGGTATCCTCTTATCCTTATGTGATTTGCAATAAGGCGAGAGAACTCGGGGCTTTCTAGATTGTTTTTATAGCATAGAGGATAATCGGGGATTAGTCAAATCTTGGCAATAAAAACCACAATAATAATCAATGCAAAAATTAGGCGATACCAAAAAAAGATTTCATAACTAGCTCGTTCAATGAATTTTAAAAGTCCCGCAATAGCCAGAAAACCAGAAATAGCCGATGAAAAAATGGCAATAAATTCAATCAAGTTGAAATTATTTATTAACGCTGGAAATTTCAAGATCGTTGCACCAAAAATAATTGGCGCAGATATTAAAAAAGAAAAACGAGCGGCACTGATGCGATTAAAGCCAAGCGCAAGTGCGGTGGAAATAGTTGCACCAGAACGAGAAATGCCAGGAATGATTGCAACGGCCTGAGAAATACCAATTAAAAAAGCATTTTTGGAAGAAATTTTTTCAAAGTTTTTATTTTTCTGGCCAAATTTATCCACTAAATATAAAACCAAACCAGCAAAAAATAGTGCGCCAGCAATAAGCCATGGCGAGCGGAAAATTGTTTCTGCTTGTTTTTCCAGGAGAAATCCAGCCAGTGCTCCTGGAATTGTCGCCAGGATTAAAAGCCAGAGTGTATTTTTGGGATAACTTATGGCAGTGGCTATTTTTATATTTTCAGAAAATCCAAAAGCTAACGCAATAATCCTAATCCAATCACGCCAAAAAAATAACACAACAGCAATTAGTGTGCCAAAATGCAACGCTACATCAAAAGCTAATCCTGGATCGGGAAAATTAAAAAGCCAAGGAAAAATAACTAAATGAGCCGAAGAAGAAATCGGTAGAAATTCTCCTAGGCCTTGAATGATGCCAAAAATTATTGCGTGGATAATTGTCATAGAATTTATTTTTTGATTATATCTTAAATTCAATTACATCACCATCGGCGACAATATATTCTTTGCCTTCGAGTCGTAGCGTGCCAAGTTCCTTAGCTTTTGACCAAGATCCTGCATCCAAAAGTTTTTGCCAATTAATAATTTCAGCGCGGATAAATTTTTCTTTAAAATCTGTGTGAATAGCGGTTCCAGCCAGTGGCGCCGTCCAACCTTTTTGAATTGTCCAAGCACGCGATTCATCTTCTCCTGTGGTGAGAAAAGTAATTAAATTGAGTAACTTATATGATGCAACAATTAAATCATCAATTCTTTTTTTGAGTTCAAGAGCGGAAATATCGGCTGATTCCATTTCTGATAATTCTTCTTCAATTTTAATGTCTAATTTTACATGCGGATTTTTTTCTAGTTCTAGAGAAAGTGCATCATCAGGATTGGTTACATTATAAACAAAAAGAAAGGGCTTCATTGTAAGCAGTGACATTTCGCGAATAATTTCTTTCGTGAGATCATCCGTTAAATCTAATTTTAAAGTATTGGCAAGATAGCCAGCCTCTAGTGTTTCTTTTATTTTTCTAACCGTTTCTAATTTCAGGGCGGAATCTTTATTATTTCCACGCGCTTCTTTGTTTAATCGAAATTCTGTTTTGTCGACAGTGGTCATGTCGGCTAAAATTAATTCCGTGTGAATTGTTTCAATATCGCTCAGTGGATTAACTTTTTCGTGAACATGGATAATATTAGCATTTTCAAAAACACGAACAACATGGATGATCGCATCTACTTCACGAATATTGGCTAGAAACTTATTGCCCAAACCTTCGCCAGCAGAAGCCCCCTTGACAAGTCCCGCAATATCAACAAATTCAATAATAGCTGGAACAATTTTTTTGGAATGAGACATGTGAGCCAATTTTTCCAATCGTTCATCTGGCACTTTAACAATACCAATATTTGGTTCAACAGTACAAAAGGGATAATTATTGATATCAACCGCACTTTTTGTAAGTGCCTTAAAAAGTGTAGATTTTCCCACATTAGGCAAACCAACAATCCCGATTTTTAATGACATAAAATTATTTTTTTATGAATAATATTTTTAGTCTAGCGAATTATGGGAAGCGGTGCAAGCCGTCGCATCACATCATCTAAGATAAGACTAAAGGAATGTCGTTTTCAAAAATAGACTCACTAAGTTAATTGATTAATTTATGATTAATTTTAGTTTATCAATTTTATCTTCCGCAAACAAGCAGTGATTCATATTGATCTTCATAAATCCATTATGAATGACACTTAGCTTTATTACAAAATGGGCTTTCGGGCTCATTTTGTATTGGAATGGGTGGTTCGTTTAGTTTTATCTTGTATTGGACAAGACTCGCTATTGACAAAAAATTAAAAATAATATATCCTATACACATTATAAAAAAGCCCCGAAGGGCTTTTAAAAAAGCTTAAAAAATCGTTATGCAAAAAATCATCCAATTTTTGAAAGAAGCCAAATCAGAACTACAAAAAGTTAATTGGCCAACTAAAAAACAAACTGTTAATTATACGGCAACAGTAATTGCAATTAGTTTGGTGCTATCATTTTTCTTGGGTGGTTTGGATTTTATTTTTGAATATCTTTTAAAAACATTTATTTTGAAATAAGTAATATTTAATTAGTAGCTTTAATTTTTAAAAACAATGGCAAAACAATCACAACATCATGGAAGGTCTTGGTATGTACTACATACTTATTCTGGATATGAGGACAATGTATCGCGTAATCTAAAACAAAGAATCGAATCAATGGACATGCAGGAATTTATTTTTGATGTAATGGTTCCGATTGAAAAGAAGATTAAGATCAAAGCTGGCAAGAGAACGGTCATTGAAGAACGAATTTATCCGGGCTATGTGCTTGTTGATATGATTGTAACGGATGCTTCTTGGTATGTTGTGAGAAATACTCCAAATGTAACAGGTTTTATTGGTCTTGGCACAACACCAACGCCAGTTGATCCAAAGGAAATTGAAATACTCAAAAAACGCATGGGTGTTGATGAGCCTAAATACAAAATTGATGTGATGGTTGGTGATATTGTTAAGATTACTGATGGACCATTCAAGGAATTTGATGGAAAGGTGAATGAGGTAGATGAAGAAAAAGGTCGCGTGAAAGTTTTGGTTTCTATTTTTGGTAGAGAGACACCAGTTGAGTTGGACTTCTTGCAAATTCATAAATTATAATTTTATAGTATTACAAATATGGCAAAGAAAATTAAAACAGTTGTTAAGTTACAAGTTCAAGCAGGAAAAGCCAATCCAGCTCCTCCAGTTGGACCAGCACTTGGACAACACGGAATTAATATTGGTGATTTTTGTGCTAAGTTTAATGATGCGACAAAAGATAAAATGGGCGACATTATCCCAGCTGAGATTACGATTTATGAAGATCGTAGTTTTGATTTTATTTTGAAAACTCCTCCAGCATCCGATCTTTTGCGAAAAGCGGCCGGCGTGGAGAAAGGGGCAGGCAATCCATTGAAAGATAAAGTGGGAAAAATAACAGCTGCAAAATTACGAGAAATTGCAGAAAAGAAAATGTCAGATTTAAATGCTAATGATGTGGAAGCAGCGGAAAAAATTATTGCTGGAACCGCAAGATCAATGGGAGTTAAGATTGAAGGTTAATAAATTTTTGTTTATTTAATATTTAATTTAGTGGGAGATTTAAAAAATCGCAAATACCACAAAAAATCATATGGCACATGGAAAAAAATATCGAGCAGTAACGGAGAAATTGGACAGAGAAAAAAGCTATTCACTAGAAGAAGCTTTGCAACTTGTGCGAGATAATAAAATTGCTAAATTTGATGAATCTGTTGAAGTGCATATTAAAACAGGAATTGATCCGAAAAAAACTGATCAACAAATTCGTAGCGCTGTTTCTTTGCCACATGGTACAGGAAAAAATAAACGCATTGCTGTTATAACTTCAACTAGCGCGGATGATGCCAAAAAAGCTGGTGCAGAAATTGTTGGCGGAGAAGAATTGATTGAAAAAATTAAAAATGGAAAAATATTTTCAGAAGATGGTGGTTTTGATGTGCTTGTTGCGACACCGGAAATGATGCCAAAACTTGCTGTTGTAGCAAAAATTTTGGGACCAAAAGGCTTGATGCCAAACCCAAAAACAGAAACAGTCACAACGAAAGTCAAAGAAACTATTGATGCATTGAAAAAAGGTCGTGCTACTTATAAAACTGATAACTCTGGCAATATTCATCAAGTCGTAGGAAAACTTTCTTTTGCAGATGAAAAACTTTTGGAAAATATTAAAGCTTTCTTGGATAGCGTAGAAAAAATGAAACCAGCCAGCCTCAAAGGAAAACTAGTCAGAAATATTGCTCTTTGTTCAACAATGGGCGTTGGTTTCAAAATTACAATCTAGTTTATTTTTAAAAAAAACATGAAAAGAAAAATTGTCATTGGACTCATTGGCGAAAAAGGAGCGGGAAAAGGCACGGTCTCTGATTATTTATTGGAAAAATATGGAGCGGTGCATTTTGGCACTTCAAAAATTCTTCGTCGAACATTGGAAGATTTGCATTTACCAGTAACACGGGATAATTTAATTAAATTAGCCTTAGTGCTTAAGGAAGGTTATGGCCCTTCGGTGATTATTGATTCATTGATTTGGGATATTGAAAAAAATGATGCGGACTTAGTAATGGCTGATGGTATCAGGATGCATGGAGATGTCGAGCCATTTCAAAAAAAATATCGAGAAAATTTTTATCTTGTCTATGTGACAGCTGATTTGCGATTGCGTTATGAACGCACGAAAATGCGTAAAGAAAAAGAAGGTGAAGACGAAGCAACGCTAGAACAATTTATGGAAGAAGAAGGACGGCTAACAGAATTATCTATTCATGAAATTGGCAGACATGCTGAATTTAAATTGAACAATAATGGAACGGCCGATGAATTAAAAAGACAGACAGATGAAATGATGGAAAAAATCTTAAAGTAGAAATTATTCTTGTAGAATAACAAAAATTACACTCGACAAAAGCTATGTATTTGAGTAAATTTTTTGAAAATTATATAAAAGGCACTCCGCAAAAAGCAATAGTTGCTAATCGCAAAGTACTTTTGTGTCGGCTCACTGAAGCTGTTATCGAAGGTATCGAAATTAAAAATTCAGCAAAAAATGTTTATATAACATCTCGTTGCGTAAAACATTTATTTGATAAAAGACCGGCGGAAGAATTTTTATTTATCATTGATCATTTGCATGAAATAGTAAAATGTCCTGATAGGATATATGGAAATGCGGAAGGAAAAAGGGGCGATTTTTGTCTTACTAAGAGAATTAGTAACGAGGAATATCTTTGTGCCGTTGAAATTTTAGAAATTTCTTCAGTTGTTCGCGAGTGCAATGAACTAGCTGGAAGTAATAAAGCTAGTGCAGATTTAACAGTAAGAGAAATTCAAGTTTCTACCGCTTTTCGAATAAGAGATGAAAAATATATAATAAAAAACTATACTCTCTTATGGGACTGGGGGAACGGCAACCCCCATCGTAGCGCGTTGGATACTCCAGAGGAGTCTACTAACGCTCCGCAGTAGAGCCGATTTCCTGCATTTCAGTCCCACGAGACAGTATAGATTATATTATAATTGTATTTATAATAATAATAATTGTCAAGGGTCATTTTTTTGAAAAAACTAGGTAACAATATTTTTTTCAATTTCTGCTAAAACTTCTGGTGTTATTTGTCCGATTTTTTCTAATTCTTCTGGCGTTAATTTTCCCAAAACAAAATCACTGACTTCTGGTTGCGTCATGGCACGATCAATCGGTTCTGTTTTAATGCCAACTCGCAAGCGAGCGAATTTTTTTGTGTCCAACTGATCGATAATATTTTGTACGCCATTATGGCCGGCCGATGAAGAATCAAGGGTTAATTTATATTTTCCACAAAACAAATCCTTGTCATCATGCAAAACTAATAAATTTTCGGGCGTGAGTTTATAGAATGTTAAAATTTTATTCACTACTTCTCCTGATAAATTCATGAAACTTTGTGGTTTGACAAGCATAATTTTTTGATTATTTATTTCACCGCTGGATAACTCGGCATTGAATTTCTGGGCTAATTTAAAATCAGGAAATAACCATTTTTC
Organism: Candidatus Moraniibacteriota bacterium; assembly: GCA_037137555.1. Lineage (GTDB taxonomy): Bacteria > Patescibacteriota > Minisyncoccia > Moranbacterales > UBA2206 > UBA9630. Next base: position 15,071 of record JBAXKA010000010.1, on the reverse strand, counting down.
TTGTAATTTTTCGAGAAAGATAAAGCCAAGATTGTGGCGAGTATTTTGATATTTTTGACCAGGATTGCCTAGTCCGATAATTAATTTCATAAATTTTTTTATTAATTAGATTTATTTTGCATATTTAAATAATCTTGATCATCTTGGGCTTTTTTGAAATCTTCAATTGAATCTTCTGGCATATTATATTTATCAATCATATCTTTGCCAATAACTAGAATAATATCTGGTGTTTTTTTATCAATTATTTTTTTATATTTTTCTGGCAAGGCATAAAAAACTTTAGCTGGAAGGCGCGTGGCAATTTCATCAAGTGTGAATGGTTTTATGCCAGATGTCGCATCATAAACATTAGTGGCATCTTCTAGATTTTTATTGGGATCATTAAGAATGATAACATTTTTGTAGACGAGATTTTCATTGAGCAGTTTTTTTATTTTAATTACAATATCATTATCACCGCTTTTATTGATAAGTGCAACAAGCGCATTTTCTTTGGTAATTTCTTCTCGGCGTCTTTTTAATTTATTTAAGTCAAAAATATTTTGAGCGAGTTCATGAATTTCGCTGAAATTGCCTACACGAGGAATAAGAATAAAGGCCGGTGTGTCGCCATAAAAAACATGTGAAACTTTAAGTAAGCTATCTTTATTCCAGGCGTCAACATTGGCATTGACAATATTATTAGTATCAAGCTTTTTGCTTAATTCAAAAAAGTTTTCTAGCTCACTGGAAGAAATATTGGTTTTGATATTTTCCCCAAGAGCATTAAAAAGATTATTGATTGAAAAAAGATCAAATAAAATTTTTGTCGAGAATATTTTGTTTTTTGTTGCTTGCAATATTTGTTGCTGTCTCTTGGCTCTACCAAAATCTCCCTCAGGATCATCATGTCTTTCTCGGGCATACTTTAAAGCTAGCTCGCCATCCAAATGTTGAAAGCCTTTTTTGAGATCAAAAGTTTCATAGCTATAATTTGCACCAGGATAACGAGCGTCATAAATATCTCTTTCGTTGGTGATATTTATTCCACCAAGGGCATCAATTATTTGTTTGAAGCTATCAAAATTAAGCACGGCATAGTAATGAATATCCAGCGAAGTGGTGTTTTTTATTGTCGCTAAAAGTGGTTCGATAGATTCGCTTTCACTTTTAGCATTATTTAAGCCGGATTGATAAACGGCATTGATTTTTGTTTGCCAACCAGAATTAGCAACATTGACATATAAATCACGAGGAAGCGAAATCAGCGCAACTTGATTTGTTTTGAGATTGATCGTGGCAAGCATGATTGTGTCTGTCAGATTTTGCCCTGGCTTGCCCTTTCCGGCCACGCCTAAAAGTAGAATATTGATTATTTCAGCATTAGTCTGCTTGAGTTCTGAAAAATTATTTTTTTTGGTGATTTGCGTGATAGCCGTAAATGTTTCTAGTAAATTTTCGGATTTTTGATAAATATTGACTTTGTTATTAAGCGTATTTAATTTATAGAGAAAAAAAGCACCATACGCAATCGCACCAAGCAGGAAGAGGATGATAGACAAGAGAAATACTCTTAAAAATAGTTGTTTTGTTTGCATAGTTTAATTATAGCCTGATCTTGCCTCGTCGTCAAATTAAGGCTTTATATGGGGAAATCTAGGCCTTGCCAAATGCATATTTTCCTGCTATGCTTAAAAGTAGTAAAGTAGATGTTTTATGAATAATAACGAGCAAAAAAGACAAGAAGAATATGTTGGCGTGGGTGGTTTTGTTTTGGAAATAATCAAAATCATCTTTTTGGCATTTATAATTATTGTGCCAATTCGGGTTTTTTTATTTCAACCTTTCTTTGTGCAAGGTGCTTCGATGGAACCAAATTTTCAAAACGGACAATATTTAATTGTTAATGAATTTGGTTTTAAAAAAACAACAGTGGCAGTGAGCGATCTGAAACTTTTTTCAGTGGGAGCTTTTCGTGATATTGCTAGGCAAACGGTAGTCGTTTTTCGTTACCCTAAAAATCCTGGCACTTTTTTTATTAAACGCATCATTGGTCTTCCTGGAGAAAAAATTGAAGTGAAAAATGGTAGTTATAAAATTTTCAACAAAGAAAATCCAGACGGTTTTTCTCCCGACGAAAGTGCTTATCTGGACAAAAACACAAAAACTACAGGCGACATGGTGATAATGTTAAAAGATAATGAATATTTTGTGATGGGGGATAATCGAGCATTTAGTTCTGATTCGCGTGCTTGGGGGCCAGTTACGGATGATAATATAATTGGTGAAGTGCTTTTGCGAGCTTGGCCTTTAAATGAGATGGCAGTATTTTAAAATAATTTATTTTGTTATTTAATTTAATTTTTTATTTCAAACCGATATGCCTAAAGTTAAGAAAGTTATTGATAAGAAAAAAAATATTCCTAAAAAAACGACTAAAAAAATAACGAAAGAAAAACAAAAAGAAGAGGCTTTGGTTTTGCAAAACTTGCGTGGAATGAAAGATGTTCTGCCAAATGATCAGGCCTATTGGGAGCAAGCAAGACGCGTATCTGAAAAATTGGCACGAGATTATGGATTTTCCAGAATTGATATTCCTATTTTGGAATTTGCCAATTTGTTTACACGAAATATTGGAACTAGCACGGATATTGTGGAAAAAGAAATGTATAATTTTACTACTCGTGGTGGTGACAAGGTTGCTCTTCGTCCAGAAATGACAGCAGGAATTTGTCGGAGTTTTATTCAACATGGTATGCACACGCTTTCAAGACCGGTTAAACTTTTTTCAATAGGACCAGTTTATCGCTATGATCGGCCACAAGAAGGTCGCTATCGAGAACATCATCAAGCTAATTTTGATGCTTTTGGTGAGGATGATCCAATTTTGGATGCACAAATGATTCAGATGGCTTATCGTCTAACACACTGTCTTGGCTTGAAATCAATTCAGATTCAGGTCAATTCAATTGGTTGCGGTGTTTGCAAAAAAAGTTATAACAATCTTTTGGTTAATTATTTGGAATCAAAAAAAACTAAATTATGTCAAGATTGCAAAAGAAGATTGAGTGTAAATCCATTGCGAATATTGGACTGCAAAGAAGATAAATGTTCTCAAGTTTCTGCCATTGCACCACAAGCGATTGATCATCTCTGTGCAGATTGCCATACGCACTTCAAAACGCTTCTGGAATATTTAGACGAACTTGATTTGCCATACACAATCAATCCGCGCTTAGTGCGTGGTTTGGATTATTATACAAAAACGGTTTTTGAAATTTGGTCTGGCTCAGAAGAAGGCAAGAAATATTCTCTGGGTGGTGGTGGTCGGTATGATAAACTAATAAAAATAATGGGCGGTGAGGACACGCCAGCTATTGGTTTTGCTGTGGGACTTGAGCGCATAATTTCTGAAATGAAAAGAGTGCAAGCAAAGGCATATAAGCCAATGAAGCCACGCGTATTTTTGGCACAACTTGGTGGCTTGGCTAAGAAAAAAAGTTTGCGGTTGTTTTCGGAATTAGAAAAAAATGGCATTCTTACCGCAGAAAGTTTTGGTCGTGGAAGTCTCAAATCACAATTAAAAATTGCTAATCGTTTGGGAGTTGAATTGACATTAATTCTTGGTCAAAAAGAAACGCTCGATGGAACAGTGATCATTAAAAACATGACGACTGGCGTGCAAGAAACAGTTAGTATGGAAAAATTGATCGATAATATTAAGAAAAAATTAAAAACAGATAATGTCGTTGTGTATCATAATCATGACGAGATTATTAATTAAAAAAAATAAATATATGGAATGTATATTTTGCAAAATTATTAAAAAAGAAATTCCAGCCGTGGTTGTTTATGAAGACGAAGATATTTTGGCATTTAATGATGCTCGGCCACTTGCTCCTGTGCATGTGCTAATTATTCCCAAAAAGCATATTGAAAGTCTAAATGATATTACGGATGAGGATGTGGAACTCATGGGTAGAATGATTATGGTGGCAAAGAAAATTGCAGTGGATTTTGACATTTCGCCAAAAGGGTATAAACTATTAACTCGGGTCGGGGAATGGGGCGGGCAAGAGGTTTCACACTTGCATATGCATTTAATTGGTGGAACACAGCTTTTCGAGAATATTCACCCCCTAGCCGTTTCGTAATTTTTGTAAATTTAGAAAGGAGGTTTTTATGATTGAAGTAAAAAGAAAAGAACGCGAATCACCAGAAAGTCTGATTAGACGATTTAGTCGTCGTATTCAACAAAGTGGAGTTTTAATGCGTGCTAGAAAAGTGCGTTTTCGTGTTGATGAAAAAAGCAAAAGTGAAATGCGTGCTGGTGCGATGTATAAAGTTAAGGTGCGAAAAGTTGTTAACAAGCTTAAGAAAATGGGCAAGTTTGATGATCAAAATTTCAAGAATGTTAAAAAGAAATTAATCAAATAATTATTTTTTTCAAATTTTATGTTAAAACAAAAAATTCTTGATGATCTAAAAACGGCCATGAAGGCTGGTGATACAACTAAGCGAGATACACTTAGAATGCTTGATTCGATGGTGAAAAATGTTGAAATTGAAAAGCAAAAAAGAGAAGCTGGTCTTTCGGATGAAGAAGTGCTTGATGTGATTGCAAAAGCAGTTAAGCAAAGAAGAGATGCTTCGACGCAATATCTTTCCGGAGGACGAGCGGATCTTGTGGAAAAAGAAAATCAAGAAATTGAAATCCTTTCAGTTTATTTGCCAGCACAATTAGCTGATGAAGTTGTGCGTGAAACAGTGCGAACAATAATCGCACAAGTTGGTGCTACTAGTCTTGCGGATATTGGAAAAGTAATGGGACAAGCGATGGGAAAACTGAAAGGTCAGGCTGACGGAAATTTAGTTAAGCGATTAGCGGAGGAGGAGTTGGGGAAATGAATTTGTGTTGCTCATTTTCAAATCTTTTGCTAAAATATGATTATGACAACATTAACTATCGAAAATAAAATAGTTCCTATTCTAAAGCGCCAAGGAGTTCTTAAGGCGGCTCTTTTTGGTTCGTTCGCAAGAGGTGAGGAAACAAAAGCAAGCGATATTGATATTCTCGTGAAACTGGCTAGAAACAAGAGCTTACTTGATCTTGTTGGGCTTAAAATTGAACTAGAGGATGAGCTTGGCAGGAATGTTGACGTTGTTTCTTATGGAGGAATTCATCCACTTTTGAAAGATACAATCTTAAGAGAACAAAAAATAATATATGAAAGTAAAATTGGAAGAAAATGGCAGGATTGCGAGATGTTTTAATTCATGAATATTTTGGTGTGGATATGGAACTTGTCTGGATAATTGTTAAAAAAGACATCCCAAAACTTAAAAAGCAAATCTTAAAAATAATTAAAATTCTCTGAGTCTATTTGTAGGTTCATAAAACATGTGCTATATTTGTTGTATAGTTTATTTATTAATTTATAATTATGATATTTAAAGATTGGTGGAATTTAAAACCTTATTGGATAAAAGGAAGTATAATTGGAGGATTATTTGGAATATTGTTAGCTATTATCCCAGGTATTTTAGCTAATGCTTTTCCATATGATCCTTATGATTTGCCATTTAAAATTGATAGTTTTTCACAGATATTAAATTGGCCTATTTATTTTCCGATAGGATGGCTTTTCGAGAAGAAATTTATTAGTATAAGCGGAGATAACGAAACTTTATTTGGAATCGTTGTATTAGTTTTAGCAATGTCAACAATTATAAGCTGTGTTATATATGGTGCAACAATCGGTTGGATAATTAAAAAGATAAAATCTAAAAAATAATTATGAAAAAAATATTAGCAATGAGTTTAGTATTGTTTGCAGTAGTTTTTTTGGCTGGGTGTGGTCAACAGTCAGTGAGTCAAACGCGAGTAACAACGCCAGCTCCTGTGGTGCAACAAGGTTTAAATAAATCAGATAATAAAACTACTGAATGGAAAAATTTTTCATTCAACGGGGATGCCCTATCTTTTAAGTATCCAACCCAATGGTGTTTTGATAATAAAGATTGTCGCAACTTGTATGTGACAAGAAATGGTGATGATATTTCTATTAGCCAAGCTCAAAATCAAGGCACTAAGGAGGAATATATCGAGCCAATGTTTTCGATTAGCTATTTAGACGGAGTTGGTCAGGAAGGTGCAGAAAAATATTTAAAAAACAAATATAAATTAACTGGTCGCATTTTATGGACAACTGATAAGGTGAATCCAGATGTTAAAATCGCCGAGCTTAAAAATTTTCGCACCTTCGCAGCATTCTCACAAAATCTAGGAATCTTATTTTCCTTTAGTCTTCAGCCTGCATGCCTGTTTGATTGTCAAATAGATGGGGATATACTTAATAGTATAAAACTCGATGAAGTCAGTTTTTATCGAGAATAAATTTGCTAAAAAAATAATAAAGAATAAATTTCTGGCAAACAAAAAACTCCCACCCGGGAGTTTTTTTATATTCAAGTTGGATTATTTCTTTAATTTCTTCTTAGAAATAACTTTTTTCGTTTCCGCTTTTGGCGTTCTGATGCGTTCTTTTTTTGGCTTGGCAACAATTTTCTTTTCCGTTATTTTCTTGAAACGATCAACGCGACCAGCTGTGTCCATAGATTTCTTTTTTCCAGTATAAAATGGGTGGCAAGCAGAACAAATTTCCACTTTCATTTCCTGGATGGTCGATCCTGCTTTAACTATATTGCCACAAGCACAAAGGATTTTTGCATCTGAGAAATATTTAGGATGAATGTCTTTTTTCATAGGGTTGAATAATATATTAGTAACTAGATAAAGCTAGCACGGATTAGCGTATAGTGTCAAATTGACGCAGATGATTGGGTTAGGCTTTTTCGTTGATTTCTTTTTTGATTTTTTCTAGAAATTTTTCTACTTCTAGGATCTCTTGCTTTTTTTCTTCGCCTCTTTTGCGAACAGCAACTGTGCGATCAGTTTCTTCTTTCTCTCCGACAACTAAAATATAGGGAATTTTTTGTTTTTCGGCGTTGCGAATTCTTTTGCCAAGTGATTCGTTGGAATCATCAATTGAGATGCGAATAGCAGAGGCAATAAATTGTGTTTTTATCAATTCAGCATAAGCATTAAATTTTTCACCAATAGGAATGATCATTATTTGAACAGGGGAGAGCCAAGTGGGAAATGCCCCAGCGTAGTGTTCAATGAGAAGTGCTAAAAATCTTTCAAACGATCCAAATAATGCTCGATGCAAAACATACGGTCTTTCTTCTGCGCCTGTGTTATTTATGAAAGTCATATCGAATCTTTCAGGAAGATTAAAATCAAACTGCAATGTCGAGCATTGCCATTCTCTACCTAAAACATCTTTTAATTTAAAATCTAATTTTGGTCCATAAAAAGCAGCCTCGCCTTCTTCTTCTGTGAAGTTTAATTTCTTTTCAATGGCAACTTTTCGCAATATGTTTTGTGTAAATTCCCAGCCTTGATCGTTGCCTGCATATTTTTCTTTATTTTTCGGATCACGAAGTGAGAGATATACATTGATTAAATTAGTATCAAATCCAAAAGATTTAAAGATAAATAAAATAAAATCAACAACTTTTTTTAATTCATCTTCAACTTGATCGCTACGACAAAAAATATGAGCATCATCTTGTGTGAAACCACGAACACGAGTTAAGCCGGAAAGTTCACCTTTCTTTTCATAGCGATAAACTGTTCCACATTCAGCCCATCTGAGCGGAAGTTCGCGATAAGATTTTAGATTATTTTTATAAATTTGAACATGAAAGGGACAGTTCATGGGTTTTAATAAAAATTCTTCAGGTTCTTTTGGTTTAATATTATTTTGTTTATCTTCCAATGTTTGACCAATTTCCATTGAGGGATACATGCTGGCGTTATAAAATCCCCAGTGACCAGAAGTTTCCCAAAGAGTTCGGTTTCCAATATGGGGCGAGCGAACAAGATCGTAGCCATTTTTGAGATGTTCGCTATACCAATAATCTTCAACTATTCTCCAAAGCAAAGCTCCCTTGGGATGCCACAAGGGCAAACCAATACCAACCTTTTCATCAATATGAAATAGATCTAATTCTTTCCCAATTTTTCTGTGGTCTCTTTTTTCGGCTTCTTCGAGCATGAATAGATAATTTTTTAAGTCAGCTTTATTTGCAAAGGCGACGCCATAAATTCTTTGTAGTTGTTTATTTTTTTCATCTCCACGCCAATAAGCACCAGAAATTTTCGTCAGCTTAAATCCATCAAATGGAATTTCGCCAGTCGAATCTAGATGTGGTCCAGAACATAAATCAACAAATGCGCCTGATTTGTAAATAGAAACTTTTGTGTTGCCAGCTTCAGCTAGATCATTAATTAATTCAAGTTTGTAGTATTGTCCGAGTTTCGAAAAATCCGTTCTCGCTTCGGCGATGGAAATTTCCGCTTTTTCAAATTGATGATTAGCTTTGATGATTGCTCGCATTTTTTCTTCCAAAATCAAGAGATCTTCTGGAATTAAAGTTCTTGGCAAATCAAAGTCATAGTAAAAACCATTTTCAATGGCTGGACCGATGGCAAACTTTGCCTCGGGAAACATTTCCAAAATGGCTGTCGCCAAAACATGCGAAGTTGAATGGCGGATAATTTCTAAGTTTTCACCTTGTTTTTCAATTGACATAAATTTGAAGTTTAATTAACTATTTATAGTATAGTTAGTTTAGGTGGTGGCGTCAATTTTTTTAAACTAGCAATCTTTACAAGTCCACTAGATAATGTTAATATGATGATGTAAGAAAATAGTTATTTATCAAAGCAAATTGAGTAATTACTCTTGTTTATTTTAATGAGCGAGAGAGGAAAGTCCGGACATTTATCTCGAGCAATCGAGAAAAGGTAATGGGTAACACCCATACGGAGTAATCCGCGAGGTGCGAGCAGAGACGCTTTTATTAGCAATAATAAAAGTATCCCAAATAAGTATTTGGGATAAATCTTCGACATAAGACAAGGCTTGCACTGAAGACATGGTTCGCCATGGAGACAGGGCTCGCCCTGAGCGAAGTCGAAGGGTGAAACGGCTAAATCCTTATCTAAATGCAAGGCCGTGTCCTGATGTAAATTGGGAAGTGCCGCTTGACCGTAGCAGTAATGCTAAGGCTAGATAAATTATTACATAATACAGAATCCGGCTTATAGATTTGCTTTGATAAATGATTGATTGATAAAAATAAACTATGAAAAAATCCGAATTATTTTTTAGTGCGATTCAAGTTCCGGTTGATTTTGCTATGATAGTTTTAGCGGCTTTGACCGCTTTTTCTGTGCGTAATGTTCCTAGTATTATTCAGCTCAAACCGTTACTATATTCTTTTGCCTTTGATGCTTATTTGAAAATAGTTTTCATGGTTGCTCCGTTGTTTATTTTAATTTATGCTTTTGAAAATCTTTATTCAATTCGCTCAACCAGAAAATTTTGGAAAGAAGCCTTAAAAATTTTTGGAGCAACTTCTATCGGGCTGGTTATTATTATTGTCGCTATATTTTTAAAACGAGAATGGTTCTCTTCTCGTTTTATTATTTTAGCCGCTTGGCTTTTGGCTACAACTTATGTTGTCTTGGCAAGATATCTTTTGCAATTAGTGCAAAAATGGCTATTGCGAAATCGAGAAATTGGCGTGCATCGTGTTCTTTTGATTGGCAAAAATTCCAAGATGAATATAATTTCACGAACGATCAAGGAAAATAAAAATCTTGGCTATAAAGTAATTGATCAAATTGACACTGCACATCTCAAAGTGATTAAATCGATCAAGGAACAACGAGGCATTGATGAAATTATTCTTTGTGAATCTTCTATTACTGATGACGATCAGGAAAAATTGATTGATTATTGTACGATTCATAATGTGGTGTATAAATATATTCCAACTGGATTGCAAACTTTTAAGTTTGAAATTGGAATGTTGAATGGCGAACCACTAATCGAAGTGAAAAATACTCCCTTGGACGGTTGGGGTCAAATTACAAAGCGAATTTTCGATATTATTGCATCGCTCGTGGGAATCATTATAACTTCGCCTATAATGCTTCTAACTGCCTTGGCAATTAAAATTGACAGTCGAGGATCAATAATTTATAAAAACGAAAGAATCGGCAGTAACGGAGAGAAATTTTTTGTCTATAAATTTCGTTATTTCAAAAATGAATTTTGTATTTCTAAAAATAATCCCAAGTTGCAAGATGCCCTTGTGTATGAAAAAAAACTAATTGAAACGCAAAGTGTCAGACGCGGTCCGCTCTATAAAATTAAAGCTGATCCAAGAAAAACTCGAGTGGGAAATTTTATTGAAAGATATTCGCTGGATGAATTGCCCCAATTTTTTAATGTTTTATTTGGTTCGATGAGTTTGGTCGGTCCGCGTCCGCATCAAGAAAGAGAAATTGAAAAATACATGGAATATCATCGTCGTTTATTAACAATCAAGCCTGGTGTTTCCGGTATGGCCCAAATATCTGGTCGATCGGATTTGGATTTTGAAGATGAATATAAATTAGATTTATATTATATCGAAAATTGGTCAATGCTTCTGGATATTATTATTTGCTTGAAAACTATTGGTGTGCTATTTTCTAAACGAAGAAATCTTTAAAGAAAAAAAATGCGGATTGCTCTGGCTCATGATTATTTGGTTCAATGTGGAGGCGCAGAAAAAGTGTTGGAATGTTTTTGCGAGCTTTTTCCTTATGCGCCAATCTATACAATTGTTTATGATAAAGCTTTAATGCATGGCACTTTTGAAGATAAAAAAATTATAACTTCTTCTTTGCAAAAAATTCCTTTTGCACCAACACGACATCGTATTTTCCCGCCGCTTATGCCAATGGCGATTGAACAGTTTGATTTTTCGCAATATGATATTGTGCTTTCAGATTCTTCCGCTTATGCCAAAGGAATTATTACTGGACCAGAGACATTGCATATTTGTTATATGCACACTCCAATGCGTTATGCTTGGGATGATTGTCATAAATATACAACCGATTTTTATTTTCCAGTATTTATCAAAAAAATGGTGCCATTTTTCATGAATTATATTCGCGTTTGGGACAGACTTAGCGCCGATCGCCCAGATAAAATTATTGCCAATTCTAATTTTATTGCCAAAAGAATAAAAAAGTATTATAAAAGAGACGCCTTAGTTATTAATCCGCCGATTACGCTAGCTAATTTTCACATCAGTCGAAAAGTGGGCGATTATTTTTTAATGGTTGGGAGATTCATGGCCTATAAACGCTTCGATATTGCTATCCAAGCTTTTAACAAATTAAAATTACCCTTAAAAATATTAGGTCGTGGACCAGAATTAAAACGATTGAAAAAAATAGCTGGACCAAATATCGAATTTCTTGGCAGAGTTTCAGACGAGGAATTGTTTGAGCATTTTTCGCATTGTCGGGCTTTTATATTCCCCCAAGAAGATGATTTTGGTATTGTGGCGATTGAAGCAATGGCTTCTGGCCGTCCCGTGATTGCTTATCGTGGTGGAGATATTCCGGAACATATTGAGGAGGGAAAAACTGGCATATTTTTTGAAAATCAAACAGCGGAAGATATTGCTGAAGCGGTTAAAAAATTTAAAGACGAAGATTATGATTCAAATTATATCAGAGCAAAAGCCATAAAGTTTGATAAACAAATCTTTAAAGAAAAAATTAAAAATTACATCGATGAAGAGCTAGCTAAACATTTAACTAAAAATTTTTAAAATCTAAAATAATATGGAACTAAAAGAATATTTTTTAATAATCAAAAAACAATTTAAGCTTTTTTTGTCAGTGATTATTGCGGTCGTTGCTAGTATTTTTATTTATTTTATTTTTCGTCCGGTTTTTTTTGATACCTCACTTTTTTTGAATATTACTCGTGCCGGTAATCAAATTTCTGAAGGATATAAGTACGATAATTTTTATCGCCTGCAAGCAGATGAAAAATTTGCTGAGACAATCACGCAATGGTTGAAAAGTCCACGCGTTGTTTTTGATATAAATAAAGAAGCCGAAATAACTAATATAGAAAATTTAAATTTAAAACAACTAACAAAAGTTTTTCAAGCGGACAAATTGTCAGCACAAATTGTTTCCGTAAAATTTTCTGCACCAGATAAAAAAACAGCCGAAAAATTAGCCTTGGCTATTCCCGTGGTTTTGAAAAAAAATATTAATCAATTAAATGAAGATCAAAAAGAAAACACTTGGTTTGAAATTAAAACAGATGATCCAGTGATTATGAAAAATAATCCAGATATGGGAATTATCTTTCTTGTTTCACTGACACTGGGTTTATTTTTGGGATTCTGGGTAGTATTATTTCGGCATTATTGGCAATAAGAAAATACAATGGCAAAAATCTGTGTGGATGTGCGATGTCTTTCAGAAGGAAGAAGAACTGGCGTGGAAGAATATACTCTGGGACTTTTATTAAATCTGTTTGCGTTCGACAAAAAAAATGAATATATTTTGTTTTTCAGTGCTTGGCGTGAGTCGAGTTTTGATTTTGCGTTATTTGCCAAATATCCTAATGTTAAATTAAAAAAAATTCGCATACCAAATAAACTTTTAAATTTTTCTTTTTGGTATTTTGGTTGGCCTAAAATTGACAAATTAGTCGGAGGAGCGGAGATTGTTTTTTTTCCGAATATTATTTTTGGTGCAGTGGGTAGTGATGTCAAAGTAATCACAACAATACATGACTTATCATTTGAAAGATACCCGGAATATTTTTCCTGGAAAAGACGGTTTTGGCATATTTTCGTTAATGCTAAAAAAATTTGCCAAAGAGCTGATTGCATTGTGGCCGTTTCACAATCTACAGCAAATGATGTCGCTAGCTTGTATAAAATAAATACGGAGAAAATAACAGTTATTCCAAGTGCAATTTCTGAAAATTTTCAAGTACTTGATCGTAACGATAGAAAATTGATCGAAGTAAAAGAAAAATATCATTTGCCGTTTAAGTTTATTCTTTTTCTCGGCACAATCGAACCAAGAAAAAATATCTTAGGCATAATTAAAGCCTATAATGCATTACAAGAAACAGCGCTTGCTCAAAAAAATGAAGAACTTTTAAAATATAAATTAGTCATTGCGGGATCTTCTGGTTGGCTAAGTCTGGATATTTTAACGGCAATAAAAAATTCAAAATTCAAGGAAAAAATAATTTTACCGGGTTTTATTGCTGATGAAGATAAAGTTTATGTCTATAATCTTTCAGCCCTTTTTGTATACCCATCATTTTTTGAAGGTTTTGGTTTTCCACCACTTGAAGCTATGCGTTGTGGCGTGCCAGTAATTGCATCAAATAATTCTTCTCTACCGGAAATTTGCGCCGATTGCGCCATACTTATTGATCCGCATCGACCAGGGGAAATTCTGGAAGCTATGCAACAAATACTGGCAGATAAATTATTGCGAGAAAAATTAATTAAATTTGGTCTAGAAAGAGCCATGGATTTTTCGTGGGAAAAAACAGCAGAAAAAACACTTAGCGAAATGTTTTAATAACAAAAATAAATTATGCTTAATCAGCTCAAAAAAATTTGGCAAACCTACTTTTTCACAGAACATATTTTTTCTCCTCAGAATGGTCTTATTAAAGTGAGAAAATTTTTTGGGGCTTACGAAGTTATTGCTGGTGGTTGTTTTCAATCTGGTTGGTATGTAACAGCATTGTGGCGAAAAATGCTCAAGCGAATTCATCCAGAGCATAAAATAAAAACAGTTTTAATGCTTGGTTTGGGTGGTGGTGGAGGCATTGCTGAAGTGCGAAAAAAATTTCCTCTCGCACATATCATTGCGATTGAACATGATCCGATTATGGCAAATATTGCAAAGCGAATTATGGCGGATAAATTGAAATATTTTCCTGAACTGATTATGACTGATGCTAAAATTGCCCTAGAAGCGCTTGTTTCTCAAAAAAGAAAATTCGATGTGATTATCTCTGATATTTTCAATGGAACCAAACCTTCGCCGTTGATGTACTCAGCCGATTTTATTTCATTGCTGTCAGAAATTTTGGAAATTAACGGTTATCTTTTGGTTAATTTCTATAAAAATGAAAAAACGATTGCACCAATTCTTGGGAAATATTTTTCTTGTTGGGAGCGGGTTAAATATCAATTTAATCGAATGCGAGTTTATCGCCATTTTGGCAGAGGAAAAATTGGAGATTCACTGCCAAAAGATTTTAACAATAAAGAGCAATCAAAAATATATCTTCAAGCTAAACCCATTGGGAAGGCTGGTTGTCTTGGTCAGCGTTATTCTTTTAGTTTTTTTGCGATCGAGTGGTATATTTGCGATCAAGAACCAACTATTATTCCCTGGAAAGGTTTGCGATTAATTATTTGGCGTCCAATTACAAAAGTCAAAAACAGAAAAGGTTGGTGGCGAAATTTTTTATGCAAAGAAGAACAAGAATTGCAGTTGGGATTTGCAGAAAATTCTCAAAATTATTGGCATACTTGGTCAACGCATGCCAAAAGACATCGAGAAAAATGGAAAAATAATCAGCAATATGTTTTGCGTAAAGCGACAATCACTGAATTTGAAAAAGCCTATCTCGCTTCGGGAAAATTAGATTTTTTATTAAGAACCGGTTTTATGCGGGTGCTATATTTTCATCATAAAAAACATGCCGAAAATCTTGATTTATATCTCGTAAAAAATAAACAAACAGAAAAGGACATTGCCGGTTTAGCGACAGTCAATTATCCTGATGTTTCTCAATCTCGCCATACAATCTCATTTATTTATGAAGAAGCTCAAAAAACTTCTGTTGGTTATGGACTGATTGACAATTGGTTTTTGCAAACACAAAAACTAGGAATCAAGTGGCTGGACTTTGGAGTGGTTTGGAAAAAAGGTAATCCAAATTCTTGGAAAAGTTATTCAAAATTCAAACAACAATTCGGATTAAGGCTGATAAAATATCCACGGAGTTATTTTAAAATTACTGTTGACTTCTTATGAAGACAGTATAATCTAACCACGATATGAGCTTGAAGCTGTCTTTTTCATAAAAAGCCCTATTTTTTCAAATTATTAA
>JBAXKA010000009.1:0-29218 GCA_037137555.1 Candidatus Moraniibacteriota bacterium | reverse complement strand
TTGGGGATGGTGTGGGAGTTGGGGTGGTTGATAAATTATCACAAGCTGTGAAGTCCATTTTTGGATCACCGTATTCATCCCAGCCATCTTTTTCGTTCATGCAGTTGTACCATTTTCTATATGTTCCGACGTTAACAGCGAGTACATAAGAGTAAGCCCTTGGGAAAAATCCGTAAAGCACGTTAATGTACAACCATCCCCCCTCGGTAAGCATCTCATGATAATTAACAGTTGTAGGAAAAATCTCTCCTGAATAATTAGCTGAAAACACACAGGTATCTTTCATTCGGAGTACAGAAGTCCCACCAGAAGCGCCTCCTGGATAATCTTCTACGATATCTTCATAATTTTGCGGGATCGCGCAATCAGGGGGTGAACCAAACTTTGCTACAGCTGCTACTTCATCACTCTGCTCCAAACCAGCCAACATGACTGCGCTTCTTCTTGTACCCGGAGGCATATAAATCCTGGCCATATTTAAAATGGTGGTACTTCTTTCTACCCTTACACTCTTGACAAATTCGCTGTCATCAGGTAGGTCGCATGATGTTTGCCCATAACAATAAATTCCTGGGTCATTTATGTTATATAAACTACGAAAACTTTTTTTGTATAATAGACATTCATGTTCGCCCTTATTATCACACATATTATAACCTACGCCGTGTGGTTCTGTGGCTGGATCAGCACAAGCTTCTTTACTGCAATAACCATTTAGTTGTTCTCCTTGGTGAAAAGACTGATAGGCATCAACATTTTGAATATTGAGAAAAGAAAATGTAAAAAATAGACTTGTGAGAATTATTTTTAAGTTATTTTTTTTTGTAAGCATTTTATTTAATTTAAAAAATTATTTTTTAATAGTTTTATTCTAGCACAAAACCCATTATTCCAAAACAATCATCGCTTTTCGCCCTTTTTCTATTTTATTTTTATCACCGGTAAAATCATGGATTGCATTATATACTGTCTTGATATTATATTTATAGCTCTTGCCCTTGCGAGTGCCTGGATCATTTGTAATAATTATATCATCAGTATAACCAACTAGCACTAAATTATGATACAACGGACCGGGCGCTTTAAAGTTTGGATTGCCTAAAAGCCTGCCCGCCGCTGGAATAATTATTGGTTTTTTTTGAGCTAGATATTTTTTTAAATCTTCCAGCGTAAAATCATATACCACACGCAAATTTTTTATTTTATAATAATTCTCTCCTAATTTTGCCAACTCTTCTGCCGTGCTATCTTCGTAATTTTTCGTAGTTTTAATTTCATAAGCAATTAAAGCTTGAATTTCTTTTTCCGCCAGAGCTGGCGTCAATTTTTTATTTTGCAAAAAATATTCCAACATTACCAGCGATGCCTCTTCACAAGCTTCTTCATGATAGGCGTCCCACTTGCCAAAAGGAGCTTGCGAAGTAAATGGCACATCAATTAAAATCTCAGTTGGCAGTTTTTTTTCTGGAATTATCTCAATCTTAGTTTCAGCTTTTTTTTCAGGAACCATTGCCGGCAATTCATCACTACTAGTAACAATGATTTCTTTTTTTTCTAAATTTTTATTTATTCGCAACCAGAAAAAAAATAATCCCAAAAAAATTATCGCCAAAAAATATCCTGACTTTTTCCAACTAAATTTATTTTGAGAAATCATAAAAGTTTAATAAACAATCACTGGCGTGCCAATTTCAGCCCAATCATAAACTGCTTTGGCCGAACCAACTCCCAATCGCATACAACCATGTGAAACCGGCGTCCCCAAATGATTAGCACCTTCTTTATATCCACCAGGCCATTCCGGCAGTTCATGAATACCCACTTTGCCATCTGCTAAAATTGCCATCCAAAATGGCATATACAAACCATAAGCTTTAGAATACACTCTTGGTGCTTTATTGTAAATTTGATGCTCACCAATCGGCGTATCCATGCCTTTTTTTCCGGAAGAAATAAGATAAGCATCCAGGAGATTTCCATTTTCAAAAGTAGTCATTATTTGAGTTGCTAAATTAACATCAATATATTTCCCCTCTTTTCTTTTTGCCTGAGTATATTTTTTTGCCTGAGCCAAGCGTAAGGCAAAATCTTTTTCCCAAACCACTGGCGTAGTTTTCAATGTTTCAAATGCTCCCGCATAAACTAATTTAAAATTTTTATCCTCATCATCAACAATCTTGGCAAAAACTTTCAATTCATATCGTGTTCCGTCTTCAATTTTATTTTTTGGCAATAACTTAAACTGCGTCTTTTCAAGATTATTTTGATAGACCACCTCACTTTCAGGAGTTAAAACGAATTTAATAAAATAGTTTTTCGTAGATTTGTCAAAATCAATAACAATTGGATCTTCTGCTCCAATAATCACATCTTTCGCTTCATTAGCAGGTGAAACAGTTTTTACTTGAGGCAAATTTGTCACTGAAAAATTTATTTTTTTCTCTATAATTTTTGTCAGCATTGCTGTTCTGCCTGCGGGAAGAATAACGACATAATCAACACCCGATTGCCAGAATTTTTCCGGTGTAATTATTAATTTTCTTTTTGTCTCATCAAAATTAACTTTAACTTTTTCTTCTGGCACAATTTTAATTTCTGTCGCATATTTTGCATCCCACACTGGAACAGAAAAATTAATTTCAACAACTCCCTTAACTTCAATAGTTTTTTTATTTCTAAGAACGACGCTTTCCTTGAAAGTTTTTTGATAAAACTGCCAACCATAAAAAATTCCTAAACACATAAAAATTAACAACACACAAAACAAAAATGTTTTAATAAAAAGTAAAAATAAATTAGTAGCTTTTTTTATTGACATGAAAATTACTGAGTTTGAAATAATGTTTTTGCTGTGTCCCAAAGCTCAGGATGATTTTGATGAATTTTTAACCAATACCACCATTCCACACCCCAAAGATAAATTTCTGGAAAACCAACTTGCTTGGCAAAAGTTACATTTTCTTGTAATTTTGAGACATTCATTGACTCAAATTGTTTTTCTAGTGGCTGATTAGTTGTCCAACCAGCAATCCATGGCTCGGCTTGAAGTTCAATCACGATCGCATTGTCTTGCCCAACAAAAAATTTATTCATCCAATATTTAAATTGAAAAAAGCGCGGACCAATCGGATAAGTATAAAAACCATACTTGGCACTATAAATTGTGCGATACATTGTTGTGCCAAAAATATCTGCGCGTGAAGCTGCTTGCGCCCACAAGCTCAATTCTCCCGAATCGGTCACGATAATTTTGCGACTTGGATCGGTTTTTCTCGCTTCTGCGATTTCTCGATCAAGCAATGCAACATCTAAATCAGGACAAACACCGAATTTTAAAAAAGGCTCATTTTCAATCTGCCAATATTTTACGGCTTTGGCATTTTTATAGTGTTCAACTACAACATGCACAAATTCCACTAACTTTTCTTTTCTTTTAGTATCATCATTTTTAAGATATTCCGGCACAAAACATTCTGGCCAACGAGGCACTTTTTGTCCGACTGCCAAAATAATTTCGACATTGCGTTTTTCAGCTTCTTCTATTTGCCAATCCAAATCAGCGAAATCATATTGCCCATCTTGTGGTTCCACTAAATCCCAATATGCTGGAATACGAATTTTCTTTGCTCCGAGATCATCCAGCGTTGCAATATAAGCCGCTCGCCAATCCACGCCAATATCACTTGCGTAACGCATTGAAAATGTTACGCCCAATTTTGCGTTAGAATTTTCTTTTGTCACAGGAATATTAAAGAAAATAAACAACACGGAAGCAAGTGCAAATAATACTAGAAATGTTTTAAAAATAACCTTCAAGACTTTTTTTATTTTTTGCATTTTGTTTTTTTTAATTATTTATATTATTTAAACTTTTTATACTAATGTCTTGAACGAGCAACCAAAATTATGCCCAATGCGATAATAATAATGGCTGAAATTTTTTGCACAATTGTTTTTAAATCTTTTTTTTCTCGCATCACCTCTGGCATCCAAGCGGAAAAAATAATACTCAAGATAAAAATAAAAACATATTCAACAGAAACCATAGCACTGACCACTGTTACGCTGGATGTTACTAATGATGTCGCATTTTCTTTCAGAAAAGATCCGCTACCTCCCAAAATCTTAGCCAACACAAAGGAAGCACCGGATTTTTTTCCTTCTTTTTCTGGATTTTTAAATTTTACAAGCGAACCCCAAATCGCTTTTCTCCATGTCGGAATCAAGAAAAAACTTAATGTCCCTAAAAAAGCTCCCATCCGTGTCCAAATAAAAACATTCAAAAAATTATCTTCATTGTATAAGGCTTTAATCATTGTAGCGGAAAGTGCCAGAAAAAATCCTGCCAAAATCGATGCGCGAAAACCACGAAAAAAAATACGACATTCTTCTTTTGCCAAATCAAAAGAAATTAAGAGTCCCCCTAAAATCAAAACTGCAATACCTAGAATTCCTCTGATCCCAAGATTCTCTCCGAGAAAAAAAATGGCCAGAAAAAAAGTAGTAATTGGAATAACCGCACCCACTACAGGAAGCACCCGACTTGCCTCGCCTTTTCTCACGGCAAAAAACAAAGCCAACATGCCATAAATAAAAATCATTCCCGCAATAAAACTAAAAATGATTTTCAAAAAACCAATCTGGTGAAAACCCCATGGCGAAAAAGCCACCGCAAATAATCCCAATGTTCCGGAATAAAAAGCATAAATAGCGGGATGAGAAACCCGCTTTGAAGAAAGCAAAAATTTATCGAGAATAATCTCTAACGCCAAAAGAAAATACGCAACAACTGTAATAATAAGCCAATTCATTTGTTTTCTTTATTTATTATCTTTTTTTAGATCAAACTTTCTAAAATAATAATTAACATCATCAATCCATTTATTAGCAGCGGCTTGACCACCAGTCACAGCACAATTAGATCCACATTTCCAAATAACCATCTTGTCTGGTGTGTTTAGTTTTTTATCTACCACTAAAAATTCAATCCGCTTAGCAACAGTGTCCACAGCGTCTTTTGGACTATTAAAACAAGTATGCCCACCCGTTCCCATTTTTTCTCGTATTCCACGATAACCCCAATAATTAAAACAATCCTCGCCATTCAAAACTGGCACATGCACACCCCAAGAACTTTCCTTTCTGGCAATTCCAATTAAAAATGCAGCCACTACTCGATCTTTTTTGGCAATTTCTGAAACCATTTGCTCGATAGGATAGCCCTTGACCATTTCCATTATTTCTTTTTCAAAGTCCGCTTGTTTAGCATTAACAGAATCGACTAGAAGTTTTGCTGTGTATTCGTCTTGGGCTTTTTTTTCAACTTCTTGTTTGACTAATTCTTCACCCAAAACTCTTTCCGCTTCCTGCTTTTGCATTATTTGCTCTGTCTCAACTTTATCTTTTGCTTCTTGCATCTTTGCTTGTGCTCCTGGTCCTAAATAGCGATAAATCATAGTCATAAGAAACATGCCAAAAATCAACGAACCAACCAGCGATAGATTCCATGCTCGCACCATACTTACGCCATGCGTATAGCCTCTGAGTGTATCACTAAAATATATTCGTAAACTAGCATAGCGTTCTTTTAAGTCTTTATATAAGCGATCTTCTTTTTTTCGGGAAAAAATATATTGTGCCTTTTTTTCTCGACGCGCTGAGACACTTTCAAGCATGCCAGTTGCAAAATCAACACCAATACCACGCCTCATTTTCAAAAGCTCGTCTTGCGCAAAATACAACTTAGAATCACTAGTTGTGAAGTTTCGCACTTTGCCATATTTTTGGGAAAGCAATACGGAAGAATTTTTATGACTCAAAATAAATCTAGCTAAGGCATAATCCAATTCCGTTATTTTTTTTTGTTTTTTGAAAATTCCATCTATCATCTTTTTATTGTAGCACACTATGTAAAAATAAAAAACTTTTGCAACTTATTATTTTATTTTAGCTCTTCTTTAACCTCAAAATTCAAATCATTATTCATTATTTGTTCTTGATTATATTCGCCATTTTTTGTTTTAACATGTACTTTCACGGGAATATCTGAAACACCAGATTGTTTTTGAATAAGCAATTTATAATTATCTCGTGGAAAATCAACTGGCAATTCGTATTTAATTTTAGCATCTGTTTGTCCACCAATCAGCACATGCCCCATAAAACCAATCCAAGTTTTGCCGAAATCTTCTCCGGCACTAATATTATTAACCATTGTTCGCTCCAAAAGTGTTGCGCCTTTTGGCAAATATAAACGCATATAGGTATGATAATCACTTGTGCGCCAATCGCCAAAAGGAGCGGTATTTTTATATAGAATACCTAAATTTACAATTGGCTTTTCTGTTGTAAGATCAATGTCATAAGTAATTTCGCGTTTGATATAATAATCTGTTTTCAGTGCTCCCATATTAGCATCCACCATCATCAAATAATCACCATTCCATGACTGATTCATTTCGCCAGTCCAAGAAACGCCAGCAGAAAGTTTCTGCAAATTTTCATCTTCAAAATTAACCATCACATTCTTAGCTTTAAATTCTTGATGTGCCAAATCAGCCAATTTAGAAATATTATTCAAATTAAATAGTTTATCAATAATAATTGGCAACATTTTTTTCATAATCGCCTTTCTGTTTTGCGTATCAATATCCGGATTCATGATGTATTGCTTTTCTACTAATTCTTCCAACTTAAGAAAAGCATTATCTGAATTAAATTCTGTTGCATAGCCAGGCACGGTAATTGGACCAGTTACTTTTAGAATATCATTCAACACTTGAGCATTAATTGCGATCACGCCATCGATATCAGCACTTCCTTTGCCACTTAAACGATAAAAATATTTAGCCTTTTCAACATTGATTGGAAAATCTGGTGAAAAATTCGAATCGCGAAATTTCCAATTTTTAAGTTGCATCATTCGTTCAAAAGGATATGGCGTTAGCACCTTGACCTTAATTCTCTGATCCAAAAGATTAGCATCCTCAAAATACGATGAAAGCACAACACCATCTTTAATTTTAATAATGGCATATTGTCCCAAAAATCCGCCACCAGGACGAAGCTCCATATTATTTTGCAACAGTAACATAAATGTTTTCGTTTTTCCATCTTTTTGCGTGAAATTTTCAACCAGCGTATTTAAAACAGCTAACTCTTTCTGCTCATCCTTAGTAATTGGCAATAAACTAGACATTTTATTTAAGGCTGAGAGTGTCTTCACGCCAATTATTTGTTTATTGCTTTTGGCAAAAGAAAACAAAAAGACGCTAGCCATAATAAAAATAACCAGAAAAAGAATCCGCAAAAGATTCTTTTTATGCAATAGGTTTTTTAGTTTTTTTAGATCGAAATTTATTTTTGGCATAAATTATTATTTGGTTTTTATTTTAAATTATTTAAAAAATCACAATCAAAAACCTATTTTAAATTATAACATTTTAAAAATAACCTGTCCAATTAAAAAGGCTCTATAATAATTAAGTAAATAATTATGGTTATCATCCCTTGAAAATCTCCAACATTTTCCTCGCAGTTTTCTCCCAAGAAAAAATTTTAATTTGTGTTTTTGCTTTTTCCAATAACTGCACATTCAATTTATTCTCCGTTAAAATTTCAACCAACCTATTTGATAAATCATTAACATCATTTGGTGCAAAAAACAAAACAGCATTTCCTGCCACTTCTTTGTGAGCTGGAATTTGAGAAACTACACAAGGAATATTAGCCGAAAAAGCTTCCAAAATTGGAATGCCAAAACCTTCATAAAGCGAAGGAAAACAAAAACAACTTGCCAAAAGCATTACAGCTTTTTTATCTTCTTCTGCAATAAATCCAGGGAAAACCACATCGCTTGCATTTAATTTACCAGCGTTGATTGTTTTATTAATTTGCAAGTCATAGTTATGCCCCCTGCCACCAGCCAAAACTAATTTTATTTCCGGAATTTGATTTTTAATTTTAACATACGCCTCAATAAGCACAGGAATATTTTTTCTCGGTTGCAATGTTCCTAGATACAAAATAAATTTATCCGGCAGTTGATATTTTTGTTTTATTTCTTCTAATTCACTTTTTGTAAAAGTTTGTTTCAGAAAGTTATCTGCCACGGCGTTATAAATATAGACGATTTTTTTGGGATTTATTTTATAATACTTAATAATTTCATCACGCGTAAATTGTGAAACGGCAATAATTTTATCGGCTCTTCGCAGTGCCAGCGGAATAAGCAAACGCAAGAAGAATAAATCGCCAAACTTAATCATTTGGGGAAAAACACGGAAAGAAATGTCATGAATAATCGTCAAAATTTTAATTTTCTTTGGCACAAAAAACGGCGTAATGTATTGTGTCAAATATATAGCTGGCGGATTTTTTCGCAAATAATTTGGCAAAGTCCAAAAATTCCAACTGAATTTATTTTTTGTTTTTAAATTTATTATCTCAAAATTACTTTTATTTTCCAGCCCCAAATCATATTTTATTTTTTTTAAAGTTTCCAGATCCAAGATGTCAGTGAGCAGTTGATATTTATTTTTTTCGTCAATCAACGCTAAATTTTTAACCAGATTAAAAAACACCACTTCATCACCAGTTCTTTTTTTGCCAATATTGCGAATGTCGATGCTGATTTTCATAATCTTTTAAAAAATTACTTGCAAGCATTTTGATAATCTTTGTATTCTCCAGCCAACAGATTATTTTTTGTCATCGCTTAGCTTGTTCTGTCAGTTCAAGTCTCCGACTTGAACTTTTTATTTCTTACTCAACCCTATCATATACATCAGCTATTTTCAATATGAGGATTATTCATTTGCTCATACAAAAACTTCTGACCCACTGGGGTATTTACTGGAATCATAATTATGCACTTACATTTGGGACAAATACTTTTCTTATCAGCCCGTCTCCAGTTAGTTAAAAATTATTTAATCAATCTTCTCAGTTCTTTCAAAATCTCCACCATTGCCAGCGTGTCAAGCTCACAATATTTCAATAAATCAGCATAGATTTCTTTTTGCTTTTTTCTTGTAGTTTTTCCATTGACCATCTCATACCAACTATTGGAAGCAGTCATTCCTTCGTGGATATTCAGCTCTCCATAAGAAAGACTGGGCACAAGTACTGGGAGCACTTTTTTCAGCGAAGCACTGCCATAAAAATCCTTGTGAATGTATAAGCCTTTTTTGAAAACACTCATCAGGTCATACATTCTGCTATTAATATCTGCAAAGAATTTCCTGAACTCTTCCGCTCTTTCGCCCATCCCTTCATTACATCCTTGCTCAAAGCCCATATTCCAAGCAATCGGAGTTCCCGTTTTGCCAATCAGTTTTTTTAGGGTTTTTGCCATTTCTCTTGTTGGGTCAGTCAGCTTGTCCGCTAAGAAGGAAAAATGCTCAAGCTTTGAATCGGCTGATTTTTGAATATGCAAAGAATATTGAAAAACAATATTTTGATAGGGTCGATATCCATCAAAGATAGGAATAGCTGTTGCATAGGTTTCATAATCCAAAAAATAAATAGGGCAGATTATTTGTTCCAACTCATTTTGAATGCCTGCTTTTTCAATACTCACCACGTCATATTTCATTGCGTGAAAATGTTTTTTGAAACTTTCTGAAATAAATTCCTCTGGCACATTCTCAATTTCCACTATCCCAGCATCCAGCAGTTGGTTCATCTTTTTCTCTGAAAATTTCCCAATGATTGAATAGATTAATTTGGCGGGTAAATCCCGCAGGCAGTAATCTTTGAATATGCACACATAGGGATTCTTACATTGTTTGACTGGTCTGATGCTCGGCTCTGCTTTGCTCTTTAATATTTTAGTTAGACTGGCTATGCCTGCTTTTGTTTCTGGAGCTAATTTATTAACTGCATTTGTAACATCTTCAATCTTGAATAATTCCTGAACGTTGATTTCTCCATTTTTCACATATTAATTGTTGATATGCACCAAGTTTAGTTTGCCAACTCTGTGACCAGCTTTTTCAAAGCAGAACTTCTGAAAGGACAGGTCGTATTCGTGAATAGTTTTTTCCTGGGTCGAACTTTTCACTTCATAGATATCCCAGGCTTTGCTCTTTTCATCATAGGAAATTATATCTGCTCTGCAATGCAACTCTCCGCTGATAATGGTTGGTTGGAAAATTACTCCGCCTTCTTCCATCAGCTCTTTAGTTTCTGATTCTCCCTTGGCAAGTTTGCCATTGGGAAAAAGTTTGTAGGCATAGCGTTCAACTTCATCACCCTCCTTTATTATCTCGTCAAACGAAGCCCTAATCTCATCCGAAATTAAGTCTGGTCTATTTTTATTCAGCCAAGCCAGTTTGGGGCATTGGAGGTATCTGATGTAGTCTGATTTTGTGAGCATAAGAATTATGATCTAGTTATTGAATTTTTTAACCACAATACATACTCCTGAAGTTTTTTAATTCCTTCGTCGCCAATGTTATCTATCTGAAAATTATTAGTTCTAACTTGTTCCTTATTACCATCTAGCCCTTTGATTGTGTTTATTTTTTTAAAAAATTCATCAATAACTTCTGGTATTTCCTTATCCATTTCGTGCTCTATCAACCAAAATCCAACTTGCATATAACCATCGCTCCAGACTGCAAATACAGTACTCTCTCCATCGTCATTAGGATTTTTCACTTTAAAATTAAAAACTGGCACTTTACCTGTCCCCCAACCTCTTAGACAATTTTCTTTTTTAGAAAAATTAAGCAATGTCTCTATTTTATTTTTAGTTTCTGCTTTAAGTTTTTTGATTTCCATTAAGAATCCATCCTCATTCCATTTCATTCTTTGACTTGAATCACTTGATGTTCTGACATTCTTCTCCACCTCAACTCCGAACATCTTCGGAATCATAATCTCGTATTCTTGAAACTTGTAATATTCCAGTTGCACCGCATAAATATCAAAGCGACTGTTTTGGTTCACATAGATTATCAAGTCTTTCAGTCTTTCGTCCATTGAATCCATCAGGATTACGAATTTGATATTACCATCCTTGAGATTGAATTTGATATTTTCCAGCATCAGGTTAATTTGTTCTTCATCAATCTCGAAAAATGCTTTGGCTTTTTCTTGGAAAGTCATTTTGAATTTAGCCTGGACTTCTTTGTCGATGATGTTGATAAATTCATCAAAGTCATTGGTGTGTTTCCACAGCGAGGCTCCGTAATCCAAAGCTTGTGCCACCACTGTTCTTTTATCTGGATTTTTATAGAGTTTGGTTTCCACCACATAGATGTCCCCATCCTTATCGATTGCCAAAGCATCAATTGGTCATGATTCCGTGGAAAGTTCTCTAGCTACTACAAATAGTTTTTTATCTTCGGCAATTTCATAGACTGGGATTGATTCAGGATTTTCGTGGATATAGTTTTGAAGATAATCCTCTTTTTCAAATTCTGCTTTGTCTAATTTTTGGGCAGTTTGCCCTTGTTTGGAAATTATGATGCTCATATTATTGACTAGTTTAGCGACTGGTTAAATTTTTTATTATTATCCCTTTGTCAGTTCAAGTCTCCGACTTGAACTTTTTATTTCTTACTCAACCCTATCATATATATCAACTATTTTCAATTTGGATCCAACTAACCAATCTTCTTAATTAAACTTTTGCTAACAAACGACGCCCTGATTTTCCAAATTAAAAACCTTTATACGATGCACCAAGCGCACTAGTACAATTCTTCCAAACATCTCCTCCTGCTTTTGCAGCTCTATTACGGACATCCTCGGAAGCAAAAATAGTACCATCCTCTTTTTTTATTCCATTGAGCTTAATGTATTCATCATTTGCTGAAGTTGATTTTTTTTGACATTCCATCTCTTTGCCATGTTCGATTCTTCGCTTCTCAAGTTTTTCGTTTCTCAAGGGAGGAAGAGAAATAAAGTTTCCAATTAAATATTTAGGTGAGGACGGAAAGAATGAGAACAGAAAGAGACCATTCATTAAAAATAAACCTACCACACAAGCAAAGAGTACCCATTTAGTAATCTCATGGGGGAACTTGTCTAGAAAAACAATGAGATTGAAAATTAGACCGATTAATAAAATGGAAAAAACACACCAGCTACTTGCTTGTACAAACCAAAAACTTGCTATTATTAAGGCAATAGGATCAATCGCTAATACAAGAGCAACTAATGCTAGCATAAAGGCTATTTTTTTAATGAAATCAAAAAATATTTTACGATAAAACAAATCAATAATCCTACCCGCTCCTATCTGATCTGATAAAATTTTTCCAAAACTATACCCAAAAATAAATGCAAATACCTCTCCTGTATATTTTACTGCAAAAATGCTTGAAAGCCAATTTGTATAGATATACATATATGATTTTAAAAAAACACAAACAACAACCTCATATATAATCACGCCAAGAGACCAAAGTATAACTTATATTTAAAGTTATGTCTGATGCTCTCAATTTCATTTTCTATAATTTTTAACATAATATTTATTTATTAGATATTAAAATATTGTTCTTGGCTTTACAAATCTTTCATTTCCTATCTAGCACTAAGCGGTGACTTCAACCCACTCCCACTCCCAATCCCCAACCACACCCAAAAAAATCCTAGCATAATTCCGGCGTTAAATAAATTGAAAACGATTATGCCTGTCCATGAGATAAGCACGAATAAAGCGAATGTTTTTTGTTCCAAATCAACTTCTCGATAAAATGCTATAATTGCACGAACAAAAATTGTAATAAAAATAATTATCAAACTCACAAAACCAATAATGCCACTGCCCAGATAAGTTTCCAAAAATATATTACTGGAATTAAGATTGATACCGCGAGCATCTTTTCCCAAAACGGTTGCAATATTTTCCCAACCAATTCCCAAGATCGGATGTGCTTTAATTTGCAACCAACTTTTACGATAGACTTCGGCACGCACACTTACATTTGGATCGTCTCGCTTAATTTCTGTCACAAACCGCCCTTGTTTTTTTTCCGTTTCAATTTCTTCTAAGTTAATTTGACGACAACCATATTGCGTCAATTCGGAAATATCGTGAATTGTTACGCCCGTAGAGACGCATTGCAATGCGTCTCTACCGCAATCTGGATTACAAGATATTGTAATTTTTTGCAATCCGCCAGTGCTCACGGCCCGATCAAAAAGTTGAAAAGTCGTTAGTTGAAAAAAATAAACTATTCCAAGACTAATAAAAAACGCTGAAATTATTCCTAGCTTTATTTTTATAATAACTTTCCACTGCCAGCCATAAAAAATAGCTACTAAAAATAAAATTGTCATAGCAATTGCTCCCAACCAAGCACTGCGAGCAACAGAAATAATCAAAAGAGTGAAAGCTAAAATTAAATAAACATAAATTACTGCCAAGCTCGTTTGCTTTTTTAATTGGTTTTCTTCATCCCCTTTTTGAATAAAAAAATAAATTAAAGCAAACAAGCTAGTAAGAATTAAAATTAAATATAGCCCCAGCCAATCTGGCTCAGTAAGTGTGCTGTTTGGTCTGCCGGGCATAACGGCAAAAGAATTTAATTTATGCGCAAAGCGATTGTTTTGCCAAAAGCCATATAGCATAATAACTAGCGATGAACCCAGAAAAAATGGCAAACTTTTTTTCAGATCAACCGTATTCTGAATATAATTTCTCGTCAGCAAAAATAATATCGCAAAAGAAAAAAGAATTAACGCAAACTTAATTCCTGCCAAAGCATTTTGCGAATTAATAATATTCAACAAACCGGCTAGCGGAATTAGGAAAACTAAATAATCCAGCCAGTTTGGTCGAACTAATTTAAAATATAATTTTTTGGTCAGAAACTTAATTGCGATTGCCAAGAAAAGCAACCCACCAATAAGTTGATATGGTCGCAGAATAATTCCCAAACTTTCCGGAGCAAGATTGATATTTTCCATGGCAATTGTTCCCACAAAAAACATGAACGCCCAACCTGGTCGATATAGTGCAAGTGCCAAAACTAAAAATGCAAAAAAAACAAAATCCCCCGTTCGCATTGGCAAGACGCCCAAATTATTAAATAAAATCAAAAAACAAACCAAAAAAAGATTAGTTATAACTAAATATGTTTTAGTGTTGTTGAATTTATTTATTTGTTGTTTGAGATATGCTAGCATAAAATTTATTTACAAACTTATCCCAAGAAAAAAACTTGGATCGTTCACGGCCTCTTTGCGACATTGTGTCGCGTAAATGTTTATCCGTCAAGACCTTTTTCATAACCAGCGAAATTTCTTTTGTATCATCAGTATGACAATAGAGCACGCTATCTAATCCCACTTCTGGCAAAGAAGAATTTTTGGCAGTGATGACTGGCGTTCCTTGACTCATGGCTTCAAGCACCGGCATGCCAAAACCTTCATAATGTGATGGATAAATAAAAAATAAAGCGTTTTTGAAAAGAGCTGGCAGATTTTCTTGTGGCACTGCTCCCAAAAATTTAATTTGTTTTGTCAGATTAAGTTCTTTGACTAATTTTTCTGCATCAATTGCAAGCGATAAATTTGGCAAAGGTTTTCCGTAAATCACTAATTTTGGCATTTCAGAAATGAAAGATAGATTTTTATTTTTTTCCCAAAGCAATTTATAGGCACGAATTACGCCATCAATATTTTTGCGAATCTCCATTCCCCCGCCAGCAAAAATATAGCCAGAATTTAGTTTATATTTTTTCAAAACTTTTTTACTTTTTTCTGTTGAAGCTAATTTTTTATAAATTTCATCTATGCCAATATAGTTTGAGGAAATTTTGTCGGCTGGAATTTGCAAATGTTGAATTAGATCTTTTTCTGTTCGGCGAGAAACTGTGAAAATTTTATCGGCACTGGCAATGGCTTTTTCCATCAATACTTGATAGTGTTTTTTTCTGACATTGTCCAAATATTTTGGAAAAAGACTCGGAATAATATCATGCACGAGCATTAGGTGTTTTATGTTTGTATTTATTTTTAGGATAGTTGGACATTGATAGAGACTAAAAAAAATATCGCAACCATCTTTTTTAATTTGTTGTGGCAAAAGATATTTTTCCCACCAAATTTTGCGAACTAAATCATCTCGCCGATAAACGGGCAAAAGAATTTTTTTTTGAAAATTTTTCGGCAAACAAAAACCCTTCGGCAAATCTTCTTCCAAATATAAAATAAATTCTGTTTTATTTTTCTGTTTTATTTTTTTAGCTTCTTCGGCAATCAATTTTTTGAGAAAATTAATTGTTACTTGCCCAATACCTGAATTGGCTTTGCGACAAAAAGAAGCGTTGATTCCAATTTTCATAATGACTTTACAATTTATAACACACTCGTTAGTAATAGATTAGCATAAAATACAACAACTGCAAAATTTTTTATCCCGCTTTATCTTTATTCATTGTCCTGCTAGAATAGAAGAAAGCTATGCTAGAAAAAAAGACTCAATTCATCATCAGTGTTACCCCTCTTATTAAGATTCCGCTTAGTCGTGATCAATTTTTTTATTATCTTTCAGCTGAAAAATTACCAGCTGGTTCACTTGTAAGCGTTCCTCTTTTCAAAAAAAATGTAGCTGGCGTTGTGATTGAAAATAAAAATAAATATTTTTCAAACAAAAAAATAACGCTTAAAAAAATTGATAAAGTTCTGGAAGAAAATTTTCTCACTGCAAAACAGCTGGCTCTCGCAAATCATATTTCCCATTATTATCTCGTTTCACTCGGTATCGTTTTGAAAAATTTTGTGCCAAAGAGAGTGTTAGGGAAAAATAGAAAAAAGATGCTTTGTCCTGAAAAGCAAGAAATGATTATTGCCAAAAAAATAGTTCTAACTGACGAACAAGCATTGGCCGTCAAATATATTTCTCAAAAAAATAAATTGCCTGTTTTGCTATTCGGTCCTGCTGGATCAGGAAAAACTGAAGTGTATATTCATTCAATCCTAGAACTTAAAAAACAAAACCCCAAAAACCAATTTCTAATTCTTGTGCCAGAAAAAACACTCACACCGCAAGCGCTGGAACGATACGGCGAATATTTTTCAAAAAAAGAGATTGTTCTTTTAAGTAGTAATTTATCTGGCAGTGCTTTTTTTGCCAATTGGCAAAAAATTAAATCTGGCGAAGCAAAAATTATTATTGGCACCCGCATGGCTGTTTTTGCCCCTTTTCAAAAATTAGCATTGATCGTGATTGACGAAGAACAAGACATGTCTTTCAAGCAATGGGAAATGAATCCTCGTTATGACGCCAGAATTGTGGCGGAAGAATTAATGCGATTGCATGATTGTCAGCTTGTGCGTGGATCTGCCACGCCCAGTATTGAAACTTATTTTAAAACACAAAATAAGCAATCTAAACTTTTAACGCTTTCTAGCTCATACTCACCAAAAAACATAACCACGCAAAAAGTGCATAGCACGGTTGAGCTAGTTGATATGAGAAAAGAACGCTGGACAAAAAATTATTCCTGCATCAGTAAAAAGCTAAAAAGTGAGATTGCTTATGCACTGAAAAACAAATTGCAAACAATTTTATTTATCAATCGTCAAGGTATGAGCAATTTTTCTGTTTGCAAAAATTGTAAAACAGTGCTTAAGTGTCCCGATTGTAATCGAGCTTTGATTTATGTTAACTCAGGAAAATATACTTGCACTCACTGTGCTTTTGTTTCATCAGTTATTCCGAGTTGTGCGAAATGTCAAGGAATTGAATTTGGGAATATCGGATTAGGGACACAAAAAGTGGAAAAAGAAGTGCAACACTTTTTTCCCGGAGCAAGAATTTTGCGTCTTGATTCAGGCACTAATAAAGAAAAAGATTTTCAAAAAATTGCTTATACTAAATTTTCCAGTGGTCTTGCTGATATTTTAATTGGCACACAAATGATCACAAAAGGTTGGGACTTGCCCCTTATGGAATTAGTTGGCGTGATTGATGCCGATAATATGCTCACACTTCCAGATTTTCGCATCGAAGAAAAAGCTTGGCAAGATTTAATGCAATTGTCCGGTCGCGTTTCCCGTCCTGGTGCTAAATTTCCTGGCAGAATAATTATTCAAACTTATCATCCGGAAAATAAACTGCTCAACTTGGTTGCTCAAAATGATTTTACGGCTTTTTATCAAAAAGAATTGCCTGATCGTGAATTACTGCATTATCCACCTTTTGGCAAGATTGCTAAGTTAGTCATTGAGGATTATAATCAAAAAAAGGTTATTGGTGAATCAGAAAAACTATATACACTTCTAATCAACGCAGAAACTGATTGCATTGTGAGTCTGCCGGCTGATTGTTTTGTGCCAAAAATTCGCAGACGCTATCGCCGACAAATAATCCTAAAATTTCAAAAGCAACTACCGGAAAAAATTTTAGTCTTGTTGAAATCACTTCCTGCTGGTTGGATTATCGATATTGATCCCATTTCTCTTTTATAATAAATATTTTTAAAATACTATGGCCTTGCTTCCGATTTTAATTTATCCCGATCCGCGTTTGAAACAAAAAGCGCAGAAAATAGCAGATCCCAAAAATCCACTTATTCAAGAGTTAGTTTTTGATATGCTAGAAACGATGAAAGAAAATAACGGCATGGGCTTGGCGGCCACACAGATAGGCAAACCACTGCGACTTTGTGTTATAAAATTTGAAAGAAAAACTTATATTTTAATTAACCCTAAATTCACAGCGAAATCTTGGGGAAAAGAAATCGCCGATGAAGGTTGTCTTTCTTTTCCCGGACAATTTATTTCGATTAAACGCTCCAAAAAAGTAACCGTAACGGCTCAAAATAAATCCGGCAAAGAAATCATTATCAAAGCCGAGGGACTTCTGGCAAGAGCCTTGCAACATGAAATAGATCATCTTGATGGAATTTTATATATCGAACGAGTTTAAGTTTTTTAAATTAAACGCTATGCCAAAAAAATCTATGCAACTTCGTCTTATTTTTATGGGCACATCTTCTTTTGCTGATACGATCCTCAAAGCACTTATCGCAAAAGAATATAATCTCATTAGTGTCTACACACAAGCCGACAAGAAAGTTGGTCGCGATCAAAATTTACAAAAAACAGCCGTAAAAATTACAGCTGAGGATAAGCAAATTCCCGTTTTTTCTCCGCTTAAATTTGGCGAAGCGGAAATTTTGGAACTCCAAAACCAAAAACCAGATTTAATTATTGTGACAGCCTATGGAAAAATTTTGCCAAAAAATATTTTAAACTTGCCCGGCTTTGGTGCAATTAATGTGCATGCTTCCCTGCTTCCCAAATATCGCGGGCCATCTCCAATCCAAAATAGCCTCTTGGCTGGAGAGCAAAAAACTGGCATCACAATTATGCTTATGGATAGTGGCATTGATACGGGAGAAATTCTTAGTCAAAAAGAAATCGCTATAACGCCCGATGAAACAAATGAAGAACTTTCAGAAAAATTGGCTAATCTTTCTGTTCCACTTCTGCTTGAAACACTGACGCTTTGGGTGGAAAGAAAAATCTCACCACAATCGCAAGATACTGCATCCGCCAGTCTTTGCCAATTAATCGAACGCAGTGATGGCAAAATAATTTGGTCAAACGATGCCCAAAAAATTTATAACCAATATCGTGCTTTTTATTCTTGGCCAGGAGTTTTTACTTATTGGCAACGCGGAGAAATAAATATCAGAATAAAATTAAACAAACTTTCGTTTGAAAAATCTATCACACCTGACAAATACCAGTTTGGTGAAGTTTTTCAATCAAGCGAAAAAATTGCCGTGCAAACAGGCCGTGGTATTATTTTTCTTGATGAGGTGCAAATGGAAGGAAAAAATAATTTAAAAATCAAAGATTTTCTTAATGGCAATCCCAATTTCATTGGAGCGATTTTAAAATAAAAAGTTATGTCAAATTTTAGCGAAAAAAAAGAAACAGACAATTTGCAAGCTATTATTGTTGGATTGTTTTTGATTATCTTAATCGCCACAATCACAATTTTCAAATCAAAAACCGGCAAAGAAAATAAACTCGAAAATAAACCAACGCCAACTCAAGCAGAAACAATCGATACCACAAAAATAAAATCAATTACGCCAGAAGAATTAGCAAAAAAAATACAAGCCAGAACTGATTTGATTATTGTGGATATTCGTGATGAAAATCCATACAAGGCCGAGCATATTATTGATTCAATTAATATTCCCAGCTCAAAATTAGCTTCCTTCCCTGACCTAGTTGCCAAAAATAAAGCTTGTATTTTAATTGATGCATCAGGAGAAATTGCTTTGATTAATGCTATGGCTGATAATCTCTCTGCTAGTGGTTACAAAAATATTGCTTATCTTGCAGGTGGATTTACTTCATGGAAAAATAATTCAAACCCCACTATCAGTATTGGAAATCAAAAATCTTTCACGGATCAAGCGAAAGTGAAATATATCAACAGTCTTGATTTAAAAAACAAAATAGCCACAGAAAAAAATCTCATTATCATCGATACCAGAAAAAATACTGAATATGCCACGGAACATTTAACGGGTGCAATTAATATTTTTCTTGATGATATTGAGAAAAAAAGGAAAACAATTCCTATGGGAAAAAATATTATTCTTTATGATAATGCCACACTCGGAGCATTTAAAGCGGCCACCAGATTATTCGATTTAGGTTTTTCTAATACGCTAGTGCTTTCCGGCGGACTAGACGGCTGGAAAATAAACGGCTATGCCACAACAAAATAAAAGGCTATTTCTTTCTCATTCTACTATTGCCAAAATATCTTCTGCCTTAAGAATTAAACAATCTTCCATATTGATTTTAATTTCTGTTCCACTATATTTAGCAAAGATGACGGTTTGACCTTTTTTAACTTGAATTTTTTCACTTTCCCCAATTGCCAACACCGTGCCTTCTTGTGGGCGATCGGAACTAACCGCTTCTGGCAAAAAAATGCCTGATTTAGTTTTTTGACTAGCTTTAACTAATTTAACTAACACATTTTTTCCTAATGGTTTGATATTTTCTTTTTGCATATAAAATAAATTTTTAAAAATTAACTCCTAATTAACAACGCGATCTTCTTTTTTATTTTCTTTTAATATATAACTATACAAGAAAATTGCCTGTGAGGCAAAAAGTTTTAAAATTTCTATATTTTTAGGCTTACTTTCTTCGTTTTCATCATAACCGGCAACAATAATATAGCTTTTTATTTCTCCAATCTTTCGTGGTGATGAAATGATCAAAATATCTTCTTGTTTTTTGACATTAATATTTTCACCCATATCCACCATATCTTTATTGGAAATATTCAAACTATTGTGTTGTGAAAGACTAATCTCTTTCTCTATTTTATTTGTTTTTAAATTAATAAAGCGAATCATAGCAGAATCAGCCTTGAGCAAAAAATTAGCTGCATTAATAATAGATTCATAAACTTCTTTTTCTTTTTTCTTGTCCAGAGCAGAAAAATCAGCTAAGTCTAGTGTTACATCCATGAGAATATCCATTTTTCTATTTACCTCGCCGATATAACTATATGAATCAATCAAATCCTTCATGGCCTGATTCATTTGTTTTTGTGTATTTGCTTTTTCTTTCTTTTGAAAAGCAATTCTTCTTTCATTTTGAACGAAAGTTAAAAAAGCAACAGAACCTAAAATAAAAATAGCCGCTTCCTCTGCTCGCTCTTCCGCTAAAAAAGAAATATTCCCCCTAATAATATCGGGAATCATGATGGCAATAGAGAAGATGATAGCAAAAATCCAATACATGTTTATTTAAATTTAATTATTTTTCAGCGCTTCAAGTAAAAAAATTTTTAACTGTTCCAACTTGTCATGATCGTGAATTGAAATGCTTAGCACGGCGGAATTACTTTTTTGCATTTTTTTAATTTTTTTCTCAATGATTTTATTATCATCCATCAAGTCTGTTTTAGTAAATAAAATAATTTCTTTTTTTTCGATTAACTCTTTGGAATATTTTTCTAATTCTTTTCTGATAATTTTATAATCCCGCTCAAAATCAGTTGATTCAAGACTAATACAGTGCACAAGAATTTTTGTTCTTTGAATATGACGCAAAAATTTCATGCCCAAGCCTCGGCCTTCGGATGCACCTTCAATTAATCCGGGAATATCGGCGAGAATAATATTTTCCATCACACCCAAATTTGGCTCCAGCGTTGTGAAATCATAATTTCCTACTTTCGCTTTTGAGGCAGTCAATTCATTGAGTAATGAAGATTTTCCTGCACTCGGCAAGCCAATCAATCCAATATCTGCAATAAAACGCAACTCCACAAAAAAATCTCGCTCTTCACCAATGTTTCCCAGCTCTCTTTCTTTGGGAGAAGTATTGGACGGTCCACGAAAGAAAAAATTTCCTCGCCCTCCCGTTCCTCCACTAGCAACTAAAATTCTTTGACCAACTTTAATAATTTCTACTTGTTTTTTTGTCTTAAGATCATGCAGAACACTGCCAATCGGAATAGTTAAAACCAAATCTTTTCCACGATGCCCCTCTGAATTATCACTTTTTCCATTTTGTCCA
Source organism: Candidatus Moraniibacteriota bacterium (assembly GCA_037137555.1). Taxonomy (GTDB): domain Bacteria; phylum Patescibacteriota; class Minisyncoccia; order Moranbacterales; family UBA2206; genus UBA9630. Next base: position 7,687 of record JBAXKA010000009.1, on the reverse strand, counting down.
TTTTCGGCATAATATTCTTTTTTGTGTTTATATTTATTCAATGCCGATAAATTCGAGACACCTTCAAAATAAACGCTCCCACCATTTCCGCCTTTTCCGCCAGTTGGACCAAGACTCATCTTGACTTTATTAAAAGCCACGACGCCATCTCCTCCCCGTCCGGCAAAAATTTTTAATTTGACTTCATCAGTAAACAAAATATTTTGAGTTTAAGTTAATTATTTTTTAGGCACAGGATCATATCCGCCCGCATTCCAAGGATGACAACGAATAATTCTTCGCAAGCCTAGTCTTATTCCCTGAAAAATACCAAACCGCTCAACCGCTTCATAGGTGTATTGACTGCAAGTTGGATGAAAACGACAAGTTCGCTCAGAAACAAAATAAGAAAGTAGTCCCTGATCAAGTGAAAGTGTTTTTTGATAGAACCTTATAGCTAATAAAATAATTCGTTTCATCTTTTCTATTTAACTCTAGTTTAAGGCTTTTGTCAAGGAAATTTTGTTTATAATTTTTCCAAATATTTCAACTCATCTTCTCTCTCCGGATGAAAAACAATCTCCGTCAAACTTCCTGCTGGCAAATTATTCAAAAAATCAAGATTATAGCCCCAATCAAAACTGGTCATATAATCAGTTGTATTTAATTTTGTTTGTTTGATATTTTTTAAACTTTTTTTTCGTAATAGATTTAAAGCTTTTGAAATAAAATTATTATACTCAAAATCTGTTTTTCCGAAACGAATAAACGAAATATCATATTTTTTACTAAGACGAATGACAGCTCGCAAATATGGCGGAAAAAAGTGAATATATTCATGCGAACCAATACCATCTGGTGCTTTGCCAAAAATTTCCTCAAATTTTTCAATCTGAATCGCCCATTGCAATTCCACTTTCTCGGGAACGGTTTTGCCTAATAAATATCGCAACAAAAACATAATCACTCTTTTAATTGTGCCCTCACTCAATCGTCTGTCGCCTCGCCAATAGTTTGAATTATAATCCACTAAATGTAAATGAATATCAATCTTAACCTGAGAATTTTTCAGCTCACGAACCTCTTCCGCATTTAAATTTTCACTAATCATCACTTCGACACGATCTATTTTTCCCATTCTGACTGCTTTCAAAATATTGACATTCGCCAATTTGCTAATACCAAAATCATCGGCAGAAAAAACAGCTTTTTTTCGAGTTTCTTCGTTTAGCATAAAATTCTTGAATTAAAAAATTTACTCCACATCCCCCACTAGAAAAAAATCAAGTCGTGATTAGCTAATAATCTTTCTACTAAAACTTTTTGCCTCGTCAACAAAAAATTTCTGCCATTCTTCCTTTTCTAATTTCAAAACCATTCGTGGATAATCCTTGACTATCCTAGCAAGTAAAAATTTACTACCAAGCTGTAAATAATCAATATGCCAATCAAATTTTATTTTGGCTTTCTTGATCAATGTTTCTATTTTCCAGTTAGTCTCTTGAATAATCAAATATAAATCAATAAAATCTCGTGAACGCGGTTTTTGGTAGATGGTGAATAATTTATTGACCGCAATATCTTCCAAGCTATCCACAAATAATTCATTTCTTTTGATTTTTTGTTCAATTCTGGGAAATGGAAAATAAGTGAACTCTGTTTTTATTACCTCATCTTTTAAATAGAGGAAAATCAAATTTCGGTTAAAACTTTGTTGAATGTCAACTTTTTCTATGCCCAACAATTTCTTATTCTTGGCAAAAAATATGTTGATTGCCTGAATATCAAATTCTGATTCTGAAAAAAAATCCAAATCTTCCGATAAACGATGTTGCAGGTAATATTCCGCGAGCGCTGTTCCGCCAGTTAAATAAAAAATTTGGCAAATATCCCTATCTTTGCTAATCGCCTCCAGAATCTTAATTTGATTATCACTTAGGATTGTTTTGGCCATAAAATCAATTTTAAATATGCTTTTTTATTCCGATCAAGATTAAGAATTTTCCAATATTTTTTCAATTCTTCGCGATTGATTTTTTTTCCGGTCAAACCAAAATTAACCATTTGCTCTAATCGCCAAATAGTGTATTGTTTTTTGTCTTTTTTCAACTCAGTTGTATCAACAGACCAATTATGCATAGTTCAATTATACTTTAATTTTGAAATGAAATCAACTCTCTCCTCTTAAATTTATTCCACATCCCCCACCGCCTGCAATTTAATTAGTTTCTGATATAGTCCACCGGAAAGTCGTGAAAGTTCAATGTGATTTCCCTCTTCCATGACCATACCTTTTTCTAATACAATAATCTTATCAGCTTTTTTGATTGTACTCAAGCGATGAGCAATTACAATCACCGTTCTATTTTTTCTAATTTTATCCATGGCATCTTGAATCAACCGTTCTGAATGTGAATCCAAGTTAGAAGTTGCTTCATCAAAAATTAAAATTCGCGGATTGGCTAAAATTGCCCGAGCAATTCCCACTCGCTGTCTTTGTCCGCCAGAAAGTTTAATGCCTCGCTCACCAACTGTTGTGTCATAGCCGGACTTTAGTTGCAAAATAAATTCTTCGGCATTAGCAGTGCGGGCAGCCGCTTTAATTTCTTCCAAGCTCGCATTTGGTTTGGCATAAGCAATATTATCCCGAATACTACTATCAAAAATTTCCACTTCTTGCGGAACAATCGCCATAAATTTGCGAAAGGCATACAAATCATATTCTCTTAAATCTTTTCCATCCAATAAAATTTGTCCATCAGTTGGATCATAATGTCGATAGATCATACGCACAACGGTTGTTTTTCCTCCGCCAGATGGACCAACCAAAGCCGTTACACATCCAGAATTAATTGAAAAATTAACTTTATTCAACGCCCGATTAGTACTATCGGAATAACAAAAAGACAAATTTTTAAATTCTAGTCGGCCTTCAATGCTTTTTGGTTTTTTGCCTTTAGCTTTATTTTTTATTTCGGATTCTTCTTTTGATAAAATATATAATCTTTCTACTGCTTCACTGGATTCCATGATGCGATCATAGAGACGCGAGATGCGAAATAAAGAAAGCAAGGCTTTTTCTGAAATAGTATACACAAAAACAATGCTACCAATCGTAATCTGCCCACGAATTACAAGATAAATTCCAAAAATAAGCACACAGGCGCGACCAAGATCAATCACTAAATTTCTTGCGATATTGTATTGAAGGATTTTTCTAAATTCTTTGAGAACGCTATTTTGCACTTTTTTTGTTGCCTGTGCAAATTGTGCATATTCCCTCATTTCAGCCACAAAAGATTTCACTGTGTTGATATTTATAATCGATTGCGTCATAAGACTGGCGGCCACTTCTTGTTCATCAAAGCGTTTTTTACGAAAAGGAAAAACCAACGCATTCACCCTGAGCGTTAGAAAGATAAAAGCTGGCACAAAAATAAGCACCACCACACCAAAACGCCAATTAACCACAAACAGTGTTATAGTTGTAAAGATAATTTGAAAAATAGTAGGCGCCACTTCCCAAAAAAAATTACTAAACAAATTATCAATTTTATCAATGCCCCGATTTATTTTAATAATCTTACTGCCAGTATTTTCTTTTTCATGATAACCCAAGCTCAGAAAAACCATTTTCTTGTGAGCGTTATTTGACAGATAAGAAATAATTTCTACTAAGATTTTAAATATTTTGCTATCAGCGATATAATCCAACAGTGAAAAAATTTGATTGACCAAAAACATTGATCCAACTAGAAATAAAATAAACCCAAGTTGTTCTGCTTTAAAATTAGTAATTTTATCAATTATTATTTTTAACATATATGGCCCACTGAGATGCACTATTTCCATCACCATAATCAAAGCAAGCAAATGCTTAATTTGTTTTTGACTTGGCTCAAGTAGTTTCCAAATATGTTTCCAGAAAAGACTAAGATTGATTTTTGATTGTTCTTTTAGATTATTTCTCATGTGATTTTATTTTTTAATTCTGCCATCAAATCTAAATAAAATTTCAAATTATGCAACGAAGCTAAACGCAATGCTAGCGGTTCCTTAACCGCAAAAAGATGTCGCAAATATGCTCGTGAATAATTCTTGCACAATAAGCAATCACATTTTGCGTCCACCGGCGCAAAATCTGCTTTGAATTTTTCGTTATTAATATTGATTGTTTCATAAAAATTATTAGCTATAATTTTTTTTGTATTTTTTCGCAAGAAAAGTCGTCCGTGCCTGCCTTCTCGTGTTGGAATTACACAATCAAACATATCCACACCAGCCATAACAGCCGAAATAATTTCTTCTGGTCGTCCAAGACCCATCAAATAGCGCGGTTTATCTTCTGGCAAAATTGGCAATACCCATTGTAAAATTTCTGCCATTTTTTCTCGTGGTTCGCCAACTGCAACACCACCAATCGCATAACCATCAAAACCAATTTCCACAAGTGCCTGTGCACTTTTTTTTCGCAAATCTTCATACACGCCACCCTGAACAATCGCAAATAATAATGGTCGCTTTATTTTTTTTGTTTTTTGATTAAAATATTTTAAACAACGCTTTGCCCAAGCGGTTGTTCTTTCCACTGCAATTTCCACTTCCTTATGACTGGCAGGAAAAGGCGGACACTCATCAAAAACCATAATAATATCGCTATCCAAATTCAATTGAATTTCAATAGATTTTTCCGGAGTCATAAAATGTTTTGTGCCATTTTCTGGATCACAAAATTCCACACCTTCGTCAGTTATCTTAACACCACTTTTGCCAAAATTAGTTTTTGCCCGAGCACCCAGAGAAAAAACTTGAAAACCACCGGAATCTGTCAAGATTGGTTTATCCCAACGCATAAAATTATGCAGACCACCCGCTTTTGCAATCAATTCATCGCCGGGACGAAGCCACAAATGATAAGTATTGCCCAGAATAATTTGAGCACCAATACTTTCAAGCTCTTCTGGCATAATATTTTTCACCGTGCCTTTTGTGGCAATCGGCATAAAAAACGGGGTGTCAATCACTCCGTTTTTTGTTTTGATTTGACCACTTCTCGCGGTATTTTTTTTTGCTATTAATTTATACATTAATTAGTAACCTTAAAATTATTACCCAAGGCACTATCTTCAAGTAGACGCGTGCTTTTGCCTGAAACTATAGCAGAAATATTTTCACCTGTAAATAGATCCTTGGCTGAAAAAGTTGTCGCATTAAGCAAGGGCGCTTCGTCTCCAGCTTGATCAGGAGATGGTTTAATTTTCACTTGAAACGAAATTTCATTCCTCGCAGATATTATTCCCATGCCTGCAATAACTTTTCCCACATTCCAAGTAATTGAATTTGTTCTTTCGTTATACTGCAATGGCGATCCTTCTGGAAAAATTTTTCCCGTCATCACAACCGAGGTTGGCAATATCGTTTCCACTTTCGCATTTTCAATATCATTAGAAACATTAGCAATGGCAAAATGTATCGTGTATGTCGTTTCCTGTCCAACCTTCGGTGGAATTGGTCCTGAATTAGCAATATTAGTATCATTATAGAAACCGTTGATATTTAAAAGCAACTTAGAATTTAATTTTAAATCCATTTTATTACTAGAAATAATTTTATTTGTGCTAATTGGCGTTGGAATATCAGGACTATCAATTTTCGCTAAACTAGAAATAACAAAATTTTTATCATTTGCACTTGCCACAGGAATCATGCCCTTCACTTTCACGGAAAACTTTATTTTTCCACTCTGACCAGGCGCAAGATTTTTAAGTTCTGGATAATCAGAAGCTTTCCATGTAATTGTTTCATTGCTTGTGTCATAAAAGCCTCCGGCAATGTCAAGTGTTGTATAATCTAAGATTTTACTATTGAGCTGTTCTGTTATTATTACATCGCGAAGACCAATCGCTCCTTCATTTTTATAATTCAATTCAAACTGCAAATTATCACCAGCATTAATATTCAAATTATTAAGCCCATTAACTGTTTGTGTAATTGCCAAAGGCGATGATGCAATTTTAGTGCGAATAGTTTCTTCATTATTTTTAATGAATTGACCATTGCTATCGTTTGTGCCAATTGCAATTTTAGCAATTTTCATTTCATCACGGTTGCCTTCTAATTTCCCCACCACTCTTATTGTTCCGATTTGCCCGCCAGGCAAACTACCTAAATACCAAATATTATTTCCCTCAAAAGCTCGCGGATCAGCATTGGCAAAAGTAAAGCGCTCGGGATAATCAATTTTCAATCTGATATTTTCAAGTATTTCCGTGCCATTATTTCTATAAGTAATTAAATAATTCACTTGATCGCCAGTGGAAATACTTTGTGGTGCTAATACTTCAAGTGATAACGGAACAGAAGAAACGCCTATTGCCAATTGATCACTTGCCACAAATGTAGTATTAACCGTTGATGGCATATAAGCTAATTCAGCTTTTATTTTAATTAAATTTCCTTTGGGACTATATGTTCGTCCATTAAAAATAATTGCTCCTTCGCCACCGCCTTTAATATCTGCCAATTTCGCTGTGCTAATCATTGTTCCTTCGTTTTTAAATTGTGCATTACCTTCTGGCTTAAAATCTTCTGGATAATTTAGTTTAAGCACGACATTTTTCAGGTCAGCTGTATTGGCATTTTTATATTTTATTTCATAAGCAACTAAATTTCCACTTTTAACTTCTAGCGGTCCTTCCAGCGTAATCACTAATTTATTAGACGAAAAAAAAGATTGTTTGATTTTATAAAATCCCACCACCAAAAAAATTACCAAAAGCAAACCACCAAGAATCCACGCTCCGGTTTTGATATTTTTTCGATCACCACCGGAAATTGTCTCTTCATTTTCAAGCCAATCATCCTTAGGCAGTTCCGCTTTTTTTGATGAGCTTGAACTAATTGAATCAGAATTATATTCACTTTTTTCATGCCGAAAAACTTCTTTATGTGGCTCTTTTTGATATAGTTCATTTTTTATTTCACGCAAAGACATATTTTCTTTTTATTTTACTTTTTATCTCAATTTAATCTTACAACATTTTTTCAAGTTTAACAAATAAAATTATAATTTTAAAAAAACGCTAGAATAATCTAGCGTTTTTTTGGCTATCTCTTCTTTTTATTTTCGCTTATTTTTCTGCCGGTACTGGTTGTGGCATCATTCTCACGATATAAATCAGCGTAGCATTTTTAGTGGTTTTATCATAAGTTACATTAATATCATCACCCACTTTCAAATCAGCCATCTGACTGACTTTCCCCGCGTCCATAACTGGAGTAGCTCCTGTAATATTTAATCCGATGGATTCGTTAGTATTTTTAACAGTTAATAAATATTGATCAATCACCATTACCTTGCCCGTAAATGTATTAGTATTTTCATCTCCGCCTTTTTCAAGCACTCTATTATTAAGCATCTCATTTCTCTTAACTTCCAACTCGCTTGAAGATTTTGTTGTCACTGGAGCAACCTCTTGTTTTTTATTGATCTGCGAGACAATAAAAAAGATTCCGCCCACAAGCACGACTAGTGCTAAAATTAAAATGCTGCTTTTTTTTCGGTCCATATTTTTTTATTTATTATTTAATTAATTAATTGCTATTTATTAGATTAACAATTAAATATATATTACACCACAACTAAAAATCATGCAAATAAAAGTCTACTCCAACGCAACATGAGCCTGAAGAGGCTAAATCTGCTAAG
>JBAXKA010000008.1:0-29644 GCA_037137555.1 Candidatus Moraniibacteriota bacterium | reverse complement strand
TATAAACTGTTAACTAGGTCAACTAAAATTGTAGTATAGTACATAAAAAGTCGCATAAATTTGTGTAGTATGGTGCTAAAATAGTAAAAAATAACCTCGCTATTTATTAGGGATTTTTCAATATGTCAAATTGATTTTTATTTTTTTATTTGCTAAGATAGGGGCAAGACTAAATTGACATAAAAATCTAAAAATATGTTTCAAGAACCAGGCGCGCCGGTAGTTTCCGGTCCGAAGAAAAAATAGAAAAACCAGAAGAATCGGAAAAAAGATTCGACCCGGTTTTGTTGGAAAAATTAGAAGGACTTTCTCCTGCGCAACTAGCTGAAATTGCAAAACTTGCGAACATGAAGCTTATTGAAAAAGTTGGCAAAAAACCGGCAAAGCAGATGCTAAAAAATAATAGCTCAGTTGATTCGCGATTTAGAACCGAGAATGAGGCGGATAAAGAAGCCTTTGAATCATTGGAAAAGCAAGGTGTGATTTCTTATTCGCCCGAAGATTTAATGCTGGTTGATATAGAAAAATTAAAAGAACTTGCTAGTTTACCAGTGAAAGAAAAAGAAACTTTTAAAAAATCATTGGGACCAGCTTATCGGTATGATATTTTTGGTGGAACTAATTTTTCCAAAACACTTGTGTTCCTTTTTGAAAATAAAAAAGTGATTTCCAAAGAGGACTACGCAAATGGCGAACGAGAAGAAAAAGATTTATTTTATTTACCAAAAAATAAAGAGGAAGCATTGGATATTGAAAAAATTCAAAATAGTCAATTTTATTTACTCTTATCTGATCTGGTAAAAATTAAAAAATTTGATGATGCGGATTTTGGAAAAATTCCTTCAAGTAAAAAAGATCCTAAAAATGGTTTGGATTATCGCGAAGCCTTGCTTGCCGTACTAATTTATCATCCAAAATACGGAGCGGGCTATCGGGATGAAAAAGACGGAAAACTTTACATTAAAAGAAACGATCGAGGCATGGAATACGGAAAAATTTCAGCGGAGTATATTTTAAAAACGTATAGCCCAATGGGTCATCCAACAAAAAGTAAGGGCGGGTCACTTCACCATGGGAGAGCTTTTATGCAAAATGTTCTGCCTAATTTGATATCGAGTGAGCTTTTACTTCCAGGCGATTTTGGATTTAATATGGGTAGTATAATTTCTGAGGGTAGATTCTTGTTTGATAAGGTTATTGGAAAATATGGCGACACAACATTTAATGGCGTTTCACATATAACTGGCAGAAAGAACAAGGGGAATATTGTGTGCCAGATTGAACCTAATCTGGGCTTAATTATGGGTAAATTTGAAAATGAAAAAAAGAAAGTCATATCTGTTTTTAATATTTTTGAAAAAGAAGATGTGGAAAAAACAGTGAGCGGATATCCCGTGGCAGGGATTAAAAAGACTAATCCGGTTGATTTGGAACGATTTTCCCAAAAACAGAAAAATGAAAGCGAAGAGGAATTTCGAGAGCGAATTAAAAAAGGCAATCCTGTGGAGTTTTTGATGGGGGAAGAAAATTTTGAGGAATATCTGCGCGTAAGAGAAAAAATTTCTAAAGAAGCGGATTTTAATTTGAATAAACTGCCGATAGAAAAGCAAAAAAGTATAGTGGAATTGATGCAAGAATTTAAGGACGGTGAAAATGAAGCTCGATTTTTGGAGTTTATTAAAGAATATAAAGGAGATGGGCTAAAAACTATTTTGGCATTGGGAACGGATCAACTGAGACAAGAAGAAATTTTAAAAATAGGCGAAATTGATCCAAAATTAGCTTGGCCGATTTTTCTAAAATTTAACAAAATTGTTGATTTAATTAAGAATATTAAAAGTGAGATGGAACATTTTTTGCAAGGACATAGTCAATATAGCAAGGAACAAGTGGAAAAAACGCTTTTGAATTATCTTAAGACAGTAAACGATTTTGTTCATGAATTTTCAGAGTTATCAAAAATGAAAAAAGCAGATATTTGGAAACATCGAGAAGTTGATATTATACGAAGAATAGATAGTTTTTCTGAAGATGTCGTACTTTGGGCGGAAATTTTTCATGTAATGCGAAAAGAGCAAATTTTAAATGAAGATATAGGAATAGCTGTTTCTCCCTCAAATGTCAGTGGTGCTAAAGAGAAATTGAAGGAACATATGCAAAAAAACTTAGAATTTTTTAGTGGACAACGCGATGTATTGGCTGGAACAGAAATTGAAAAAAATCGTCAGCTACTGGGGCAGATTATCGCAGGGTATCGAGAAAATTATATTACAGAAAGACCGAAGCTCGCTGAGGCGCTAGTAGAAAGTTATTTGAAAAAAATCAATGATCCAGCAGAAAGCCAATTAATAAAAATATATATGCTACAAGTAGAGGGAAAAGTAGTGGCACATTGTCGATTTGATGGCGAAAAAGACGAACAAGTTTATTTTGGTTCGGCATTTGTCACGAAGTATGGTCGAGGGAAATCTATTGGCGGATATTTTTTGACAGGTGCATTGAATGCAATGGGCGAAGAACATCGCTTGCACGCTGATTGTGTGCCCGGAGAAGAAATTAGTAGTTATTATGTTTCAAAACAAGGTTTTGTTGTGGATAAAATAGTGGAAGATTATGATAAGTTTAACGAACCATTTATTTTTCATATTTCACGAGAAAAAACAGCGGACATTAAAAAAACACACTATCAATCAATTTCACGAGGACAGATCATGAAAGATTATGAAACTAATAATTTTTCCGAAAAAGATGGACGGATAATTTTGCGTTATCCGATTCAGAAAAAAGTATCTCTTGAAATGTATCCAGCAGAAATGAAAAACAGGCTTACTGAGTTGATTAACGAAAAAGGTTATGTGATGACCGGATATTTTTCTGTTGCTAGTAATAATTCAGAGAAAGAAAAAATAGTTTATTGTGCCTTAGAGCTTTTAGATAAGTCTGGCACTACTTCTACTGTTGGTGATGATGCAAGCGGAGAAAGTTCAGAGAATGCTTTGGAGTGAGACCAAATAAAATTAAATAATACTTTATTCATTTGATAAATATTTTTGTCTGTGATAATCATTGAAGTTATGGAATCGGCGGAAAGGGAAATATAAGCGATTTTATTGTCATAGATCTGCATAATCGAACTAAATGGATAAAGATTATGATCAACAAATTTAGTGTCAGTCACATTGACATGATATTTTTCCAAATACTTTCGAGCATATGGTGAATCTACGCAGATCATTTTTTTTTGTTTATGAAATCGTTCTCTTTGTTTGACATATTCTGTGTTTATTCGCTCCATATATTTCACGACTGCTTCCACATCAACCAATGTGCAAATAGTTTCTTGGGCAGTCAGTGTGTCAGCTAGCACTTTTCTGAGTCCCTCCTCGCCTTCATAAAAACGCACACCAGGTTTATTAAAAGCTAAATTATAATTAGTAACTAATTGAGGCATTAATTCCTCCATACTTCTTTTATAATAATTAACTTTTTGAGCTTGAATTTCTAATTGCTCGTTGATCTTATTGGGATGCTCTACACGAAAAATTGTTACTCTTCCCGCTTTTTCAATTTTAATTATTAGTTTTTTTTCTACTAGTTGATCTAGTAGTTTATAAACTAGACCGCGTTTATGTGCGGTTTTTTTATGTATTATGCTAGCAGGGGCTTGGCCAAGGCTAAGGATTAGCTCATATATTTCAGCTTCTTTAGTTGTGAGTCCAGCCGCTGAGAAAATTTTTTCGTACATAATAGTAATCATTAATATTTATTAGTAACACTTAAAAACCAAATTTCTATTACTATTATATACCCTGTTTAGTATATTGTCAAATCAGTATGACAGCATACTGGCACTAATAGGCTCAATTAGTTGATATAATATAAGCAATATTGACATTTTTAAAATATCTTTCACAATATCTTGACAAGTTTCTTTTGAGGTGCTATACTACGCAGTCAAGATAAATCGACAAAGTTTCGATAAGTCTCCGACAAGTAATTTAAAATCTAGAACAGTTGTCGAGTCAAGGTGATTGGCGAACTTTCTTGATCCCGAGATGGTATCTTGGAGACGATTAAGAAATCAAACTAATCTAACCAGCCTTGAGGAGATGCAAAATCTAGTAACCCTACAATATCAAATCTTATCCATCGTGATGAGTAGTGCAGGCTTAATACTAAAAAGATAGTAAGCTTGCCTAGTCCTTATGATCAGTCCCAAATATGTATTTATATAAAGCGGACTTAACGATTTTGGGGACGAGCACTTCGAATGGCTCAGTATAAGCACTTCGACTGGCTCAGTGCAAGGGAAATTTGAAAATAATTTCCCCTCAATTCAAATCATTATATAAAAGATAGTGGTTTGATAGAGTGAAGTTCTTTGAAAAAATTTATTACAATATTTCTGATTGTCATTTTAGTTTTTGAGAAAAATCAAAAGCTGAAATGGCAATCGGAAAAAAGCCAGTCCGTCGAAAATCGCAATTCGCGATTTTCGATAAACGGATTGAAAAAGATTTTTTGGATTTTCGTTGATGTGCCTAGTCAGCACGGAGAAAGTCCCGGCCACATAGCGGCCGCAATTCTTCGAAAGGAGGATGCTATGGAAAATAAAACTGAATGTCCCCAATGCGGGGCAAAAATTGCATTCTGCGCAGAGTATTGCGCAGAATGTCAATATCACTTTTCCTCCCGTCTTGAAAGAGACTGGGAGGATCGATACTGGACACAGGTAGTGCACTGGGTCGAGTCGTTAGACGAGTCTCCAGGGATGATAGCTGTCCCTGAAGACATAAAAAAAATACTGGTCCGTTTTTTTGGTGGTAGTTCCCGATACGTCGGGAACGCCCAGTATTTTAAAGAAACCTCCGATGGATGTCCATCGGAGGTAAGGGTATTGACGTCGAACGGCGGAATTTTGACCAGGATTACTGGTCTCCCGCCGGTCTGAAAAACCGCACAGGTGTGCCAGTGTGCGGGGCAGTTTGTTTTTCAGAGCTGAGTATTCCTGGCAACCAGCTCTGAGTTGTAGGGAGAAGTGAGTTAGGAGGTTTTCTGAATTTTTTGTAGGACTCAGAAACCTCCACCTTCTCTCCAGCACTATTTTTTTCAAAAAAGTAATGCTGGATGAGGATGAAGTTTTTTAAAAATTGCCCACTACTATGGGCGCAAATCAGGGAAAGGAGAAAGAGTAATGGCCACTATCATTTTTTCGCAGTATGATGATGGAAGCGGCTATGCGGTAGTTCGCATTGCCAAAGGTGAAAATTTTTTTGCAAACTTTATGATCCCAGAAGGGATCGATGCGTTTGCGGAGATAGAGCGGACTGAGAAAGGCTCAGTCAAACTCACGGCCAAGATGTACACTATCGCGGTCGTGGAGGGACTGCACCAGTCTGGTCGTGGTTGCAAGCACGTCCGCTTTATCAGGGCTGGTCGCAGTGATGCTGATGGGTTGAGTTTTGTTCAGCCCAAGGCTTGGCCACGACTGCGTGTCGCACTTGGACATGCGAACGTTCCAACTGTCCACGTCCAAGGAGGATTCGAGAGTGCAATCGCTTATAGCGACGAGATCGCTGTCCCGAACTACTCGATGTCAGGGTCTAGCGGCTGGATTATCCGTCGCAAGGATATCGGAAAATTTTTGGACGCCCTGCCCGCGCTTCGAGATTCAGGTGAAATTAAAACGGTTTGGATTAACCATGTCGGGTGGATGAACACCCCCGACGAGTGCGCGATCTGTGTTGTAGACCACGACCCCTCCAACGAGGAACCGCCGAGTTATTATGATCGGCCCCGTGGATACAGTATGAGCTCCAACCACCAGATTTTTCGGGTGGAGTTCGATAAAGGCTCTCGGTTGGTTAAGCGGATTGTCGACCAGAGCTCCGGCGAGGAGTGCGGTGCGGTGGGCTACAGAGTCCATCCGGTTGCCCGCTACATTGAGGTCGGCAAGCGGATGCCGGCTGTCGACAAGTAAAATATTGTAGGGGAAGTGTTTTGGAGGTTTTCTGAATTTTTTGTAGGATTCAGAAACCTCCACCTTCTCTTTTAGATTTTAACCTCACCCCAACCCTCTCCTTAGTAAGGAGAGGGGGACGGAAAAAGTTGAAATTTGAAATGAGGTGGGATGTTCTTTGAAAAAAATTAAAACCACATCCAGCAAGGAATGGCGTAGATAGATTTTTTGCCGAGTGCGATTTTTTTAAATTCGCCTTGATAGAGAATGATTCCGTCATTTGCCTCTGGGAAAAGTTTGTAGAAAGCGTGAAAGTTATTAAATTTTTGGCGATCGCAGTTTTTGGCGGAAGTAATTTCTATTGGAAGAACGCGATTGTTTTGAGTTGAAATTATTAAATCTATCTCGTGGCCGGCGTAGTCGCGCCAGAAATTGAGATCATTTTTGCGCGGATTGTTGGCAAAATGTCGCAGAGTATTGTTTATGGTAATATTTTCCAAAATAAAGCCAGCATTTCCAAGACGCCAAAGATCGGAAAGATCAAAATCTTTTTTGGAAAAATTAATCAAGCCGTGATCAAAAAAATAGGTCTTGGGACTTTTGATAGCTTGCTTAGATTGAGAAATATAGGGATAGAGCGAATTAAGCAGAAAAGTTTCTTCCAGAATAGTTTGATATTTCTTGAGGGTTAGTCTTTGAATGCCAATCTCACTTGCTAGTTTAGAAAAGTTAAGAATTTGACTATCGCGTAAGAGAAAAATCTGCAAAGCTTGCAGGAAAAGATTTTCATCGCCAATTTGAGGCAGAAAACGAATTTCCTGTTCCAGATAAATTTTCAGGTAATTGCCAAGTGCTTCCACCCTTTTCTCCTCGTCGGTTATGAAAAAAAATTCTGGCAGCCCTCCGTTTAGAAGGTATTGATTAAAGGAAAAGTGGACGCTTTCTTTTTGGCGAAAAATTGGTGCCTGGATTCGCAAATATTTTTCTTCGCTAAAAGAATCATCTAAAATAGAGTCAATAAGAGAGAGTGGATTTTGTTCGATTTGAGAAAAAAGAATTTCTTACTAGGAAAAGGGAGCAATTTATGTAGTTTTTCATAATTTTGTATGGGACTGTATACGATATTTATGCTAATATTGTATAGTATATCCATAGGATTGTTAAATTTTAGTGGAATTATTTGCTAGAAGACTGACAATATGCTATAAAAAGATTTAATAAAAAAGAAAAATTTTTTTGTCACACGAAATCGTTCGTGTGATGAAATTGATTTTTGTTTTTTTAAAAAAAGGAGGAAAAAATGAACCATTGGTTTTTGAAAAGCGGTGAGCGGGTTGATGATCGCTTCAATTCTCATGTGCATGCGAGAATTGAAAGTTTAATCAGGGAGGCATTAATCAGGATTGATTCTCGCGGTCGGGACTTCATTGAGGAAGCGGTGGATTTTGGCCGACCGATTGGCGAGACGACTTGTGTTGTTACTGATAAAAATGAACAGATCGTTTTTGCTAAGCGTCCAAGGCGAGGTGGTCATTCGCGGTTTGTGCTTGGTCGTCAGCCAGAGCCTTGCTCAAGCTTGATGTTAGTGCTTAAAGCTGTTGGACAAGATAAGCAAGATTTTGTTTTAATCACGGCTTTTGTGGGGTATAAACCACAACCGGAGCCGTGGGATGAAAGATATTTTTTTCAACAAAAAAATCCAGACGAGGCAAGAAAAAAAGCCCAAGAATTTTGGGTAAAGCATGCCCTGATCTGGGGCGCGGAAGAAATTATTGCGGGCAGTGAGACTTCAGTTTGTCCGTGGTGATAGGATTTGGAGATTTTCCTAAACAGGAAAATCTCCGCCTTCTCTTTCAGATTTTAACCTCACCCCAACCCTCTCCTTAGTAAGGAGAGGGAAAAAAAGAGTTTGAAATTTGAAATGAGGTGGGATGTAGGAAAATAAAAAAGCATTGAAAAAAATCTTCGACTTGCGAAATTGTTCGCAGTTCGAAAAGTTTTTTTAAAGATAATCTCAGAACGAAAGGAGGTGAGATTATTATGATGATAGTAAAAGCCCTCTCCGGACCGCTGACCAGAGAGACATGCCAATTGCTTGATGGCGAGGAAAGCGCCATTGAGTTTTTGGCTAATATTTTTTTGCTCCACAGTGACGATTGGGCGCTGGATTTTTCTCGGGCGACACCCGAGGAAGCGCTTGATTGGTCGCTTGCAAACATCGTGTGCAAGGCGATGTTGATGGAGCAAGTGGATCGTCCAATGTTCTTCAATGGTCGGAAGTTTTCCGGCTATGAAGAATTTTTGGACGAAATTTCTTCATCCGACGGGCTGGTGATTGCCTGTCAGGATGACGAGGAAGGTTTTGGGGTGAAGACAGCGGCTTTTCCCCAAGGCCTAAAATAAAAAAAAGCCACGCCTGTTGTTCCTGAATTTTTGGGATCACGGCGTGGCAAAACAAGGGTTAAACAAAACGGGATCTAGAGTTGTAGCTAGAGCCCGTTTTTTATTTTGTTTGAAATAGGCCGGTGGGCTTATGTTGAGCGTTAATTTAGTTGATAGTTGACAGTCAACCGTCAACTGTCAACTTGGTATAGCGGAATAAACAAAATTGAGCTAAAATAGTATAGTTAGGTTGTGAAGTTAAAATTAGTAAATTAGTTGAGTAGTTTTTAGTCTGTACAGATAAGTATAGAATTAAAAACTTCTAATTTTATATTTTTATGCATCAAACTCTCAAAAAATATTTCGGCTATGATGAATTTCGTCCGCTTCAGGCGGAGATTATTTCGCATATTCTTGAAAAAAATAATGCTTTTGTTTTGATGCCGACCGGAGGAGGAAAATCGCTTTGTTATCAATTGCCGGCGCTTAAATTTTCGGGAATTACTTTGGTTATTTCTCCGCTAATTGCATTGATGAAAGATCAAGTTGATGCGCTCAAAGCCAATGGCATTTCTGCCGAGTTTATTAATAGCTCACTGACGCCAGCGGAAATAAATCAAATTCAAAATAGAGCCAAAAAAGGCGAAATTAAAATTCTGTATTTAGCGCCAGAGCGATTAGCTCTGGATTATTTTCAAACTTTTCTTAAAATTTTAGAAATTAGTTTAATTGCAATTGATGAAGCACATTGTATTTCTGAATGGGGACATGATTTTCGGCCGGATTATCGCAATCTTTCAAAACTGCGAAATATTTTTCCTGAAGTTCCCATGCTGGCACTCACAGCTACAGCAACAGATAGAGTGCGGGAAGATATTGTGAAACAACTTAAAATGAAAGACGCATCAGTTTTTATTTCTAGTTTTAATCGGCCAAATCTGGCTTATGTCGTGCGACCGAAAAAAAATGCTTTGGCGAATTTAATAAAGCTACTCAAAAAATATCAAGATCGTTCGGTGATTATTTATTGTTTTTCACGCAAAGAAACAGAAAGTATATCAGCTAATTTGAAGCAAGAAGGTTTTAGGGCGTTGCCATATCATGCTGGATTGGAAAGTAATCTTCGCAGAAAAACACAGGAAAAATTTGTGCGAGATGAGATTCAAATTATTGTGGCAACGATTGCCTTTGGTATGGGAATTGATAAACCCGATGTGCGACTAATTGTGCATTATAGTTTGCCAAAATCGATTGAAGGTTATTATCAAGAAACTGGTCGTGCCGGACGCGATGGCTTGCCCAGTGAGTGCGTGCTTTTCTATTCTTATGGTGATACGATAAAACATAATTTTTTCTTGCGGGATATTCAAGATGAAAATGAACGCAAAAGTGCCGAGCAGAAATTAGCACAAGTGGTGGAATATGCGGAATTGCGAACATGTCGAAGAAAATATCTTTTGGAATATTTTAGTGAAAAACAAATTGCGGAATATTGCGGTGGATGTGATGTCTGTTTGCGTCCGAAAGAAGAAGTTGATGCCACAATTATTGTGCAAAAGATTTTGTCGGCAATTGTGCGAACGGGCGAGCGGTTTGGCGGACGATATATTTTGGGCGTGCTTCGTGGATCACGCGCCCAAAAAATTCTTGATCGCAAGCATGACCAACTTTCTGTTTTTGGGATTGCCAAAGATACGAGCGAAGAAGAAATCAGTTATTTTATTAGTTTGCTTTTGACGAAAAATTTAATTAGCAAAAGTGATAGCGAATATCCTACGCTCAGCTTGACTAATCAAGGCAAAAAATTTTTGAATAAACGAGAAAAAATAATTTTGCCTAGTCCGCAGTTTGAAAAAGAGACTGAGCCAGTGCTGGAAATAAAAAGGAAAAAAGGTCTGCTGGAATATAATCCAAAACTATTTGAACAGTTGCGAATATTGAGAAAAGAATTGGCTAACCAAAAAAAAGTTCCGCCGTTTATTATTTTCAGCGATGTTTCATTGCAAGAAATGGCTTTTTATTTTCCGCAAAATGCAGAAAGTTTTTTGCAGATTAGTGGTGTGGGAGCGATGAAATTAAAAGAATATGGAAAAGTTTTTTTGCCAGTGATTAGGAGTTTTGTGATGAAAAATAAATCTGAGTAATCTCATGTCCGTTATGAATGCCGGAAGCAAAAGATTTTTTAATAGCGCCATCTGCTTGTATGGTGCCAAGGATTTCTAGTTGATCTGCTGTTTCTCTGAACGCAACTTTTTTTGTGGAGTTGCTATCGGTGCCAATTTCTAGGGGATAATTTCCGAGACTAAAAGTTGATTTTTTGAATGGATAAGGATTTCTTTCTGCTTCTGGCAAAAATGTTTCATCTTGAAAAGCAACAAGATATTCTTGAAAAAGTCCCAGCTTTTTAAGTTTAATATATTTTTCATGTTCTGCTTGAGAAAGAAAGATAATTTTATTAAAAATGGGCTGTTCTTTGAATTCGGCATTTTCTTTTTTTATTCTCAGTGATTGTCCGTCCTTAGTAACGAAATAAAGCGAGCCGTTTTCTGTTTCAAAAACAAATTGAAAAGATTCTTTTTTTGTGAGCAATTCTGAAATAAAAGTTTGTAGAATTTTTTGTTCTTCTTTTTTAAGCCAAGCAATTCCCAATTCTCTTTTTTTGCCAAATTCTTCGCGTAAAAGATCAATTTGATCAACTAAAGTTTGTCTAAAATTTCTTAAATCAACAGCTGGCAAAATTTCTGCTTGTGCGGGTTTTTCTAAATTCATATTTTTTTAAATAAATATAATAAACGAAGTCTAGCATAAAAAATAGGCCTGTGCTATGGTGATTGAGAAATTATGCAAAAATATACAAAGCGATATTATTTTAAAGAAGTTGTTTTTGGCGTTTTAGGGGCTTTTTTAACTATTCTTTTTGGCACGGCGATCGCGGTCTTTTTTATTTATAAAAATTTTATGCCGAGCGTGATGGAGATTTCTGATTTTCGTCCGCCACAAACTTCAACTATTTATGATCGCAGTGGTAAAATTGTGCTGTATAAGATTCATGGCGAGGAAAATCGTAAAATTTTAACACATAATGAAATTCCTGATATCGTGCGCATTGCAACTGTGGCGACGGAAGATAAAAATTTTTATAGTCATTTTGGTGTTGATTTTTTTTCGATTTTTCGGGCATTAAAAGTGAATGCGGAGAATGGTGAAATTTCTCAAGGCGGATCGACAATCACACAACAATTAGCACGCAATGTTTTTCTAACGCGAGAAAAAACCTGGCGACGCAAATTTTTGGAAACGCTCATTGCAATCAAGTTTGAAAAAAATTTCACCAAGGATCAAATTCTTGATCGTTACCTTAATCAAGTGCCCTATGGTTCAAATGCCTATGGAATTTCTGCCGCTGCGGAAGTCTTTTTTGGCAAAGAAGCGAAAAATCTTAGTCTAGATGAGGCTGTTTTTTTGGCAGAATTGCCAAAGGCACCCACTTATTATTCGCCATACGGAAATAATATTAAGAAAGTAGTTGCGCGTTATGAAAATATTTTAGATAAAATAGAAGCTTTGCGCTTAGCCAGCTCACTCGAAATTGAAAATGCTCGAAAAATAAATATTTTAACAAAAATTAAACCTTTTCAGGAATCGATTTTGGCACCGCATTTTGTTTTTTATGTAATAGAACAACTAGAAGAAAAATATGGCAGAGATTTTTTGGAAAAAGGCGGATTGAAAATAATTACAACACTGGATTTTGAATTGCAAAAAATTGGTGAAAAAGTTGTGGCAGATGGTGGCGTAAGAAATATTAAGTATGGTGCAAGTAATGCGGCACTTGTGGCGATCAATCCTGGAAGTGGAGATATTTTGGCAATGATTGGCAGTCGAGATTTTTTTGATCAATCGATTGATGGACAAGTGAATGTAGCAACGAGCTTGCGTCAACCAGGATCATCTTTCAAGCCAATTGTTTATGCCACTGCTTTTGAAAAAGGTTATCAGCCGGAAACATTAATTGCTGATGAGCCAACTAATTTTGGAAGAGATGGCGGTGGAATTGATTATATTCCGCAAAATTATGATGGAAAATTTCATGGCGTGCTTCCCATGCGAAAAACGCTAGCAATGTCACTAAATATTCCGGCGATTAAAACGCTTTCACTGGTGGGAATTGATAGCGCGATTGATATGGCTCAGCGTTTAGGTATCACAACGCTAAATGACAGAAATCGTTATGGACTTTCCCTGGCGATTGGTGGTGCCGAGGTAAAATTAGTGGATATGGTTAGTGCTTTTTCAGTTTTTGCTACAGAAGGAAAAAGAAATCAGTCGCAAACTATTTTAGAAATCACAGAAAATACTAAAAAAATATATGCTAGTAAAAAGCAAGCAGAACAAGTGATTGATGTTGAAGTAGCAAGGAAAATAAATTCTATTATTTCGGATAATGATGCCCGTTCGGCAATTTTTGGAAAAAATAATCCGCTGTTTATTCCAGGCAGAAATGTTGCTGCGAAAACGGGAACATCGCAAGAATTTCGTGATGCGTGGACAGTTGGCTATACACCAGCAATTGCTGTGGGCGTTTGGACGGGCAACAATAATGCGTCGCCCATGAAAGCGGGATCAGATGGTGTTTTTGTGGCCGCACCAATTTGGCGTAGTTTTATGGATGCTGTTCTTGCGCGTTATCCTAATGAAAATTTTAATAATTATAAGATAATAACGGCTAATGCTAAAGTAATTCTAAGCGAAGATGATCTTAAAAAAATAAAAGAAGAACAAAAAAATTTGGAAAAAGAAAGACAAAAAGCGGAGAAGAAAAATAAAAAAAAGCATTAGAAGTTTTCTTGGTGGTTGGTTCATTTCGTTGCCTGAGCCCGTCGAAGGCAACATCCCATGCCGAAGGTAACACCTCACAAGTTGGTGTGCGGTTGGTTTCGACAAGCTCAACCAACGAGTTGATGGGTGTTGGTTTCGACAAGCTCAACCAACGGTTTATTGCGTTGCCTGAGCCCGTCGAAGGCAACATCCTATGTTTATGTCCGTCGAAGGCAACATCCTATGTTTATGTCCGTCGAAGGCAACATCCTATGTCTATGTGCGGGGTGATTGACAACTTGCGAAATCGATGCTAAGATTGATTTTTATGTTAATACTTTCGTTTATTCCTGTTACCTTGAGTATCTAAACATAAAATATTTAATTTTTTATGTTTAGAACAAATGTTTCAAAAACGCTTTAGTCGCGCGACTAATACTTCTTCGCGCAGAAATTTTTCTCAGGCCGGTGGCCAAAGACCAAGCTCAAATCGTGGAGGTCAACGAGGTTTTCGGGGAAGCTTTATCAGTATTGATAAATTTATCAACAAGGCGACGCCAGTAAACGCTATGTCCGCAGAGGCCTATGTGCCAGAGACGCCTTTTGCTGATCTTAAAATTAATGATCGTCTCAAAACAATCATTGCTCAAAGGGGCTATAAATTACCAACAGCAATTCAAGACAAAACTATTCCGCACATTCTTTTGGGTGCAGACTTAATTGGAATTGCCAATACAGGCACGGGCAAAACAGCGGCCTTTTTGATTCCGATGATCAATAAAATGCTGGCTAATAAAGATGAAAAATTATTAGTTGTCGTGCCAACTCGCGAATTAGCAACTCAAATTCAAGAAGAATTTGTTGCTCTTTCTCGTGGGCTAAATCTGTATTCAGTAGTTATCATTGGTGGTGCTAATATGTATCGGCAAGTAACGCAACTGCGTTCGCATCCAAATCTTGTTGTCGGAACACCAGGACGATTGAAGGATTTGGTGCAACAAAGAAAATTGGATCTGTCTCGTTTTTCCAATGTTGTGCTAGATGAAGCTGATCAAATGCTAGATATGGGATTCATTAATGATGTGAAATTTTTGTTATCATTCTTGACTCAAAAAAAGCAAACTTTATTTTTCTCAGCTACATTGCCACCAGCCATTGAACATTTAATCAAGGATTTTCTCGTGAACCCCGTGAGAATTTCAATCAAAAGTCAATCAACACCAGCTCAAATCGATCAGGATGTTGTGCGAGTGAGACAAGGTGAAGATAAAATTGAAATTTTACATAATTTGCTTAAAGAAGCCTCTTTCCAAAAAGTGCTTATTTTTGCCAGAACAAAAAATAGCACAGAAAAACTTTCCAAGATTTTATTTAGTCGAGGATTTAAAACAGAATCAATTCATGGCAACAAATCTCATGGCAAAAGACAAATGGCACTAAAAATGTTTAAAGAAGATCGTGTGGAAATTCTTGTTGCTACGGATATTGCTGCGAGAGGATTGGATATTCCTAATGTCAGTCATGTAATTAACTTTGATGTGCCGGCTACTTATGAAGATTATATTCATCGCATCGGTCGCACCGGTCGTGCTGATAAAACTGGCATTGCTTTGACTTTTGTTTCCTAGTTTTTTTAACGAAAGAAATAATAAAAATTAAAAAAACACTCTGCAAAAATCGGAGTGTTTTTTTGTGTATTTATTTATTCATGCTAGAATAAAATCAATAAAAATAATCATTAAAACCAAACAAAATGTTCACAAAAAAACCACTAACAAAAACTAACTTAAATTTAAAAATATTTCTCACGAGTTTATTTTTAATTTTTATTTTCTCTCTTTCAATATCTACGATTGCAACCGCAGCAACTTGTGGCAATGGAGTGCTTGAATCTGGTGAAGAATGTGATTTTAATTCCGCCTTCGGACCATATCCCAATCAATGTGCCAATAATGGAGCTTGCAATCAAGCCACTTGCACATGTTCTAGCGGTGGAGGCATAACACCTGGAACAACTCCAACACCAGTAGCAGGCCCAGCTTCTTTTTCGGCCGACAAAACTTCTGGTACCACTCCGCTCACAGTTAATTTCACACTTACCAATGGCACAAATTGCATAAACTATATGTGTGATACAGAAGTCGGAACACAAACTTATGTTTATGAAAAATCTTTTTCTTGCACCTACAATACCGCGGGAACATACACTGCTAGTATTTCTTGCAACGGAAACAAAATCACAAAAACAATTACAGTAACAGGATCTGGAACAGGCACAACACCAACGCCAACAGTAACACCAACAACATCAACAACTCCAACCCCAACAAAACCAAAACCAGCTGATGTTGTTTCCATAACTAATTTCTATCCTCGTGCGCCGGACAACGTTACATACTATACATTTGGAAACCCAATAGACTTATTTTATGGATACATGCCTTATTTCAGAGGTTTCATTCCGCCGGGAACGATCGTACTTGATTTGTTGATTATTGAAGGCGGAAAACAAATGGCTGTGGCGCGTCATAAGATACCGCCGACAGGATTACCACAATTTCCGCCAACTGGTTATACTCCTTACAGCATGTATACATTAAGTGAGCTTGAAGTTAAGGATCAATGGACTACCGAAACCGAGCAGGGCTCCCTGTATATTACTCATAGCTCTTTTTACCCCCTTGATGTTTCCAGAGCGGGGTGGCTATATGTGAAGGTTGACGGCGGCAGCTATTCGTCACTTTATACGACTTCGTTTAGTGTGAAAGTTGACACGAAAATCTACAACGCATGGTGGGATAAATACATCAAAGACGAAGCCGGTTGGAATAAATACATTGAAAATGTAGAAACATATATTGATCCCACGATCGAAATTTCACCAACCCCAACACCATCTCCAATAACCACAACCTCACCTACCCCAACCCCCCAAACCCCATTCCCATCCGGCCCTAACTGCAACACAAAAATCTGCCAAGGCAACTCTTGTTGGAATGGAGAAAAATATATCGCTGGAGAAAAAACCCAAAACTGTGCCACTGTCGAAATCAAAACCAGCAAAACTTCCCTAACAGCACCCGACTCATCATACATAACATGGAACTCTACTAACGCCTCAAAACTAAGTGCTACCTGCACCGGACTATATTCCGCTATTGGAAGTTGGTATCTTAATGACAAAGAATGCAAAGAAAAAGGACAAGTCAAAGAATGCACAGACAAAGGCTATGAAATGAAATTCCCCGGTGATAAATTCGGAAAAGAAACTTGCACATTTTATCTAACTAATAAATCCGATGGTCTACCTGGCACCCCAAGTTCTTTTGAAATTGAAGTCAAGGAAGGTTCAAACTCAATTTCTCCCACACCAACACCTAATTTATGCGGAAACGGCAAAAAAGATACAGGAGAATCTTGTGATCCCAAATCAACCACTTATGATTGTGCTGAATCCAGAGCAACTTGTAATGCAAAATGTCAATGTATTCAAAATCCAACCCCAACTCCACAAAATTCAAGATCTTGCCAACGAGATAATCCGGATTGTGAAAAAGTAACTTGTAATAATGTTTATTGTAATGATGGATGTGGGAGAATAAAAGGGACGAGGGTTTGTGATGGGAAGTGATTGTTTTTTAGCTTGATAATATTTGTATTGATTTTATTTGATTTCCAGATTATACTATTTGCATATGCGAGAATTATTGATTGAAAGATTGCAAATAGTTTTTGGACGGATTTTTCCGGTTTTTTTGCTTTTGCCAAAAGAAATCGAGATAAATTATCCGCCAGAAGAATTTGGTGATTATTCGACAAACCTAGCGCTTAAATTAGCTAAAAAAGTCAATAAAAATCCACGAGAAATTGCGGAACTGCTAAAAAGTGAATTGGAAAAAGATGATGCAGAAAATGATGAGAAAATTTTTTCTCAAATTGAAGTGGCTGGAGCAGGCTTTTTAAATTTTAATTTATCAAGTGAAGCACGCGGTCGAGAAATTGAAAAAATAAATTTGGTTGGTAGAAAATATGGTGATAGTGCGGTTGGAAAAAATAAAAAAATTCATCTGGATTTTGTTAGTGCCAATCCCACCGGGCCAATTCATTTGGGCAATGGTCGTGGGGGACCGCTGGGCGATGTGCTGGCGAATATTTTAATAAAAAATGGTTTTTTTGTTTGGCGAGAGTTTTATGTGAATGATTTTGGTAATCAAATTAAAGTTTTGGGACATTCAATTTTGAAAGATAGTGAAGCACAATATTGCGGAGAATATATTGAGAAGTTGGCAAAAAATAATCAAGCAACCGATCCGTTTGTTGTTGGACAAAAAGCGACAGAAATAATTTTGCAAGAAATGATTAAGCCGGCAATGGAAAATTTGGGGATTTTTTTTGATGAGTATTTTCGTGAAAGCTCTCTACATAAAAACGCTGAAGTGGAAAAAGCTTTTTGCGAATTGCAAGCGAAAGATTTGTTGTATGAAAAAGATGGCGCATTGTGGTTCCGAGCAGAAAAATTTGGCGATGAAAAAGATCGTGTTGTCAGAAAAACAACTGGCGAGATAACTTATTTTGGTGGGGATATTGCTTATCATTTAAATAAATTGCAAAAAAGAAAATTTGATTTGGCAGTGAATATTTGGGGAGCTGATCATCATGGCGATGTGCAAAGAGTAACAGGTGCCATGGAAGCTTTGGGTTATGCTGGAAAAGTTAAAGTTATTTTGACACAAAATTTGACTGTAATTAAAAATGGCGAAGAGTTTAAGATGTCTAAACGAAAAGGGCAATATATTTGTCTGGAAGATTTAATTGATGAAGTGGGAAAAGATGCCGTGCGATTTATTTTCTTAGCCTATTCGGCAAATTCACCCATGATTTTTGATATTGATTTGGCCAAAGAAAAATCCAATAAAAATCCAGTTTATTATGTGCAATATGCCTATGCTAGAATTTCCGGAATTTTACGAAAAACAGAAAGAGCAGTTGGCGTTAAGATTGATTTTGCATTACTTAAACAAGAAAAAGAAATCGAACTCATGCGACATTTAATGCGCTTTCCTGATTTAATTTCAGAAATTGCTGAGAACTACGAAGTACATCGCTTGACTCATTATGCCATAAAATTAGCGGATAAATTTCATAGTTTTTATCACGCTTGTCGGATTATGGATGAAGAAAAAGCCCTTGCCTCGGCGAGAAGGGAATTAGTTAGTGCAACACAAGTTGTCCTGGGTGAAACATTACGATTAGTGGGAATTGACGCGCCAGAAAAAATGTAAATAAAATAAATTCTATTTTTAAAAAAACAAATGCATAAATTAAATTTAATTTTTCTAGACACAGAAACAACTGGCATTGGGCCAGATGATCGCTTGTGTCAAGTCGCCTATAAATTTCAAGGCTTGGAAAATGAAGCACTTTTCAAACCGCCAGTTTTGATTGGGATTGATGCGATGGCGGTGGCACATATTACTAATAAGATGGTGGTGGATAAAGAATTATTTTTGGACTCGGCGATGCACAAAAATTTGGCGGAAATTTTTTCGGGAGAACATATTCTAGTCGCACATAATGCACAATTTGATATAGAAATGCTCAAGCGAGAAAAATTAGAACCAAAAAGTTTTATTGATACTTTTAAGCTGGCACAATATTTGGATATTGATGGTGTGATTCCCAAATATGCCATGCAATATTTGCGTTATTATCACGAACTGGAAGTGCTTGATGCTCAAGCGCATGATGCTCTGGGAGATATTCGTGTTTTGGAAAAATTGTTTGAATATTATTTTCAAAAAATGTCGAATAATAACAAAAGCGAGCAAGAAATTTTACAAGAAATGCTAGCGGTTTCTGCACGACCAGTGTTGGTTAAGAAATTTAATTTTGGAAAATATCTTGGCAAAAGCGTGGCAGAAGTTGCACGAGAAAATCGAGGCTATTTGCAGTGGCTGTTAAATGAAAAAATTAGAGCAAGAGATCAGGGAGAAGGCAATGATGAAAATTGGATTTATACGCTGGAACATTATTTAAGTTGAGCCTCTCGACAGATAAATAATCTTCTTGTATATTAAATAAATGGAAAAAAAGCTGATTGCTATTGAAATGTTGCAGGCCTATAAAAAACGGCTCGATCCTTTTTTGAAGGAATATTTTTTGGCGAAAACAATGCAAGCCAAAAAACTTGATCCATTGGCTGTCCGAACGATTAAATTAATTGAAAGATTTGTGCTTGCTGGTGGAAAGAGAATTCGTCCCGCTCTGGTTTATTATGGTTATTTGGCATCAGGCGGAAAAGAAGAAGAGAAAATAATTAAAGCTTCAATGGCAATAGAATTGATTCATGCTTTTCTTTTGATTCACGATGATATCATTGATCGTGATGTTACACGACATGGAATCGAGACAATGCATGAGACATATAAAGCTTGGGGCAAAAAAATAAATTTAGTGGAAAGTGAAGCAACGCATTTTGGTAATTCAATGGCGATTACCGCTGGTGATTATGCACATGCCATGGCCAATGAAATTATTTATGCTATTGAGTTTGAACCAAAAATAATTCTGGACGCTTTAAAAAAAATGCAAGTGATCGTAGCGCACACTATTCCTGGTGAGATGCTGGATGTTTTAATGGGAGCAAGAGGTTTCGCCACGGAAAAAGAAATAACCAGAATGCACGAAGGAAAAACAGCGCGATATACTTTTGAAGGACCATTGCATCTCGGAGCGGTATTGGCTGGCCAAAAGGAAAATACTAAATTATTTGAAGCTTTGTCTGCCTATTCTTTGCCAGTCGGAAAAGCCTTTCAAATTCAAGATGATATTTTGGGAATATTTGGCAATAAAGAAAAATTAGGAAAATCCGTAGGAGCTGATATAATAGAAGGGAAGCAAACGCTGTTGATTTTAAAAGCACTTAAAAATGGTGATAAAAAACAAATAGCAATTATAAAAAAAATATTTGGCAAGAAAAATTTAACAGAACAGGAAGTGGAAATTTTTCGTGAGATTGTCAGGGAAACTGGGTCATTGGAATATTCACAAAAATTAGCCGAAAAATTAGTGAAAGAATCTCTCAGTGCGATTAAAAAGATTGATTTTAAAAATGCCGAAGCTAAAATATTTCTAGAAGGCATCGCGGAGTATATTATAAAAAGAGAAGTTTGATATAAATAAGCTTAAATTATGGAAAATAAATTAGAAAATTTACCTGGACATGTTGCAATTATTCCTGACGCTAATCGGCGTTGGGCGAAAGAGCGAGGATTGGCTCCATGGAAAGGTCATGAAGCAGGTGCCGAAAATTTTGAAAAGTTAATTAGCTACTCGCTTAAAAAAGGGATTAACTGTTTATCAATTTGGGGATCGTCAATTGATAATTTAACTAAACGACCGCTGGAAGAAAAAATAGCATTATTAGATATCTATAAACGCTACTTCACTAAATTATCCAATGGAACAGAGATTCACGAAAATGAAGTGCAAGTGAATTTCATCGGTCGTTGGGAAGAGCAATTTCCTGATTCGCTAAAGCAAATAATTTATGCGGTGATAGAAAAAACTAAGCATTATCAAAAACGGATTTTGAATTTTATGTTGGCGTATGGCGGAACAGATGAAATGCTTTATGCAATAGAAAAAATTAATGCCAAATATACTACAGGCATAAAAATTACAACTGAAATGCTCAAAGAAAATTTGATGACAGCGAAAATTCCCACGGTAGATTATATGATTAGAACTGGAGGAGAACCACATAATAGCGCTGGATTTATGATGTGGGACACAGCCGAAGCACAATTATTTTTTTCACCTGAAAAATTTCCCGATTTCAATGAAGAAAAATTCGAAGAAGCATTAGTGGAATATGCCAGAAGACAAAGACGATTCGGCGCATAGGAAAGTTTTGTCATTCTGAGCGGAGTCGAAGAATCTGCTTTTTATTATTGTTAGCATTGTTAAGAATAATAAAACTACGGTTATTGCTGGCAGATCCTTCGACTGCGTCTGAGTACAGACTTCGCTCAGGATGACAGTTTATTTTTTTAAAAAGCTAAATTTTACTAATTTTTAATATTTTTTAATTTTATGGAACAAATATTTACAGATCAAAATTTTGATCAAGAAGTTTTAAAAAGTGATAAGCCAGTATTGGTGGATTTTTGGGCACCGTGGTGTGGACCGTGTCAAGCAATGGGACCAATCATCGAAGAACTAGCCAAAGAACTCGATGGCAAAGTTAAAGTAGGAAAATTAAATGTGGATGAAAACTCCAAAACCGCCCAAGATTTTTCTATTATGTCCATTCCTGCATTAAAAATATTTAAAGCCGGAAAAGTTGTGCAAGAATTTGTAGGAATGCAAGCAAAAGAAGTTTTAAAAAGCGCATTAGAAAAATTATAAAAAAATATGCAAGAAATATACGACTTAGTTATTATTGGTGCTGGACCAGCTGGTCTGGCTGCTTCGATTTACGCTTCACGGTATAAACTCAATCATTTATTGCTCGGTGCGCAGATTGGTGGGCAAATAAATGAAATTCGAAAAATTGAAAATTGGCCGGGAGATATTTCCGTTTCCGGTTTTGATTTACTTTCGCGTTTTTCAGAACATGCTAAAAATCTTGGCGTTGCTCCGCAAAATGAATCAGTCGTAGAGGTGAAAAAAAATACGGAGGATATTTTTGAGATCGTAACAGCAAAAAATATTCACAAAACTCGCGCAGTAATTATGGCGATGGGAACAGAATATCGCAAAATGAATATTCCCGGTGAAAAAGAATTAACCGGCAAAGGCGTTTCCTATTGTGCTACTTGTGATGCAATGTTTTTTCGGGATAAAGTGATTTGTGTGATTGGTGGTGGCAATGCAGCTGTTACATCTGCTTTGGGCTTAACGGATTTTGCTTCAAAGGTTTATTTGATTTATCGGGGCGATCGTTTTTCGGCTGAACCAATCTGGCTGGAAAAAATGGCTAATAATCCCAAAATCGAAACAATTAAAAATACAAGTATTATTGAGATTAAAGGTGAACAAAAAGTGGAAAAAGTTATTCTTGATAATGCCTATGAAGACCAAAATCATCTTGTTGTTGATGGTGTTTTTGTGGAAATTGGTTCCGACCCTGGTGTGGAGTTGGCTCGAAAAATTGGAGTAGAAACAGATGAGCAAGGTTTTATTAAAGTCAATGCCGATATGAGCACAAATATTTCTGGTGTATTTGCAGCGGGAGATATCACAACCGGATCAAATAAATTTCGCCAAATCTTAACAGCCGCATCAGAAGGTGCTGTGGCAGCGAATGGTGCTTATAAAATGTTGAAGTTGAAGTAAGGAAGTGAAATAAAAAAAGTTGATTTGCTGGCTAAGTCATGCTAAACTAAAAGCATATGACAATTCACGATTTCATCAAAAAAAGAAAATATTTAATCTGGTGGGTGAAAGATTATGATAAACTTGGTCCCGAATCAATCGTGGAAGCGACTTTGAATTATGGCGATTGGGACGATGTGCAAACGCTGATTAAAATTATGGGCATCAAAGAAGTGGCCAGAATTTTTCGTGAAAAATCCCAGCCGTCGAAAATGGGACGGCAGAATTACTACAAAAGAACGAGAAATTATTTCAACTTATATTTTAACGCTCATGCATAAAGAAATTCTAACCGAAGAGCAAATAAAACTATTGCCATTGGTGAAAAAATTTATCAAGAATTTTGGTTTGGTTGGCGGAACTGCTATTGCCTTGCAGATGGGGCATCGGCGATCAATTGATTTTGATATGTTTTCATTAAAAGAATTTGATAACAGTAAAATTAGACGAATAATTAAAAATGAAGGCAGGAGAATTAGCAAGGTTTATAAGGACGAAGATGATCAATATACTTTTTTTATAAATAATGTGCAGTTTACTTTTTTCAACTATCCTTACCCGCTGGAATTTTCCAAGGAATTGGACGGATATTTAAAAATGCCGGATCTTTTAACTCTGGCTGCAATGAAAGCTTTTGCCATCGGGCAGAGATCGAAATGGAAAGATTATGTCGATCTGTATTTTATTATCAATAAATATCATTCAATAGAAAAGATTGTCAAAAGAGCCAAAAAAATATTTGAAGGAGCATTTAGCGAAAGAGTTTTCCGCGAAGCATTGATTTATTTTGACGATGTCAACTATGACGAAGAAGTGGAATATCTGCCCGGCTTTGCGGTCAGTGATGAAGAAATCAAAAAAGCATTAGTTGAGTTTAGCTTGGAAATATAGTATGATGAAAAAAATAGTAAATTTATTAATTATTTAAAAATAAATATATGGGATTTGAAAATCCGGTGGAAAAAAGTAGAAATGAAAAATTAAAAGACATAATCAAAATAGCTACGGTGGTTACTGGTGTTGGTGCGGGGCTTTTTAATGGTGTTGTTGAAGCAGAGGCAGGGGGGATAATTAAAGTAGATGAAAAAGTTGTTGGTCAAAAAAATTCTGGAGTAGTTGATGGCAGAGTAGATGGTTCAATTACACCTGGCATTGTGAACGATGCAATTACACCCAATAGAGTAGATGGTGCCTTAGGGAAGGATAATAAAATTACTACCACAGCAGAAGTTAAAAAGTCTGATGAGTTTTCTTTTGATACTCCAGATAATGGAGGAACTGGTAGCTTCAATGGCGTATCATTTAAAGTAGCAAAAAAGATACTTAAAAAATAAAATATGTCCGAATGTCAACTTCTCGAAACCGAATATCAAACTCTCAAAAACCTTCAAGAAGAGTTTGAGGTGGAATTAGCAAATGCGATTAAGTCAGGCAAAACGGAAAAAGTCCAAACACTCAAAAAAGTCATCACAGAAAAACTGCAAAATCTCAAAGAAAAACTCTATCCCAAAGCAATCACCGCTAGCTATCTCAATTCTAAAACCAACAAAACCAAAGAAATCAAATTCAACATTCCAGAGGTTATCGAAAAACAAAAAGCTTTCTATCAAGCTCACAATCTCGAAAACTTCAACGAACAAGAAGTCAAAAAAATCTTCCAATGTCACAAAGCCGAAATCCAAAGGGAAATGGAAACTTGTGGCTATGACACTATTACCATTATCCCCGCTAATCTCCCCACAACAGAAACGCTCAATCAAAAAATGACCGAAGGGCTTTCGCTCAACGAATACCTCCTAATTCAAAGACAATATTTCGAAAATACCCAAAAACATTTAGATGGAAATGGCTGGACATGGCTACCAAAATCACGCTCTGCTTACCGCGTTGTCAGCTCCTACTGGAATCCTAGCAGTGGTCAGCTCGGTGTCCGTGCGTATGATCTAGGCTATTCCGATGTCTACCTGGGCTGCCGCCTCTCCCGTAGTTTTGAATTAACTTAAGCTTTGGGAATTTGGGGTTTGATTTGGGGAATTTTGTTTTTTTAATTTTTTTTGAAAACAAATAAGATACATAGCATGAATTAAGACAGAACTAAGAAAGTTGACAGTGAAATAGTTTTAAGTATGATTAAAACAAGCTCTAAAAAGTAATAAGTTTTAACTATGATTAAAAAGTATATTAAGCGTGATTTGTATCTTTCGCGCCTAAAGCCATACATTGGAAAAAACATAATCAAA
This sequence comes from Candidatus Moraniibacteriota bacterium, assembly GCA_037137555.1. Taxonomy (GTDB): domain Bacteria; phylum Patescibacteriota; class Minisyncoccia; order Moranbacterales; family UBA2206; genus UBA9630. The sequence goes on along the minus strand of JBAXKA010000008.1, from coordinate 4,867 downwards.
ACGATTATCGGTCAGCGGAGAGTTGGAAAAAGCTTTTTGCTTTTTCAGATTATGGATGAAATCTTGAAGACAGGGGTTAAGGAATCAGAGATTCTTTATATAAACAAAGAACTTTTTGATTTTGATGCGATAAAAAATTATGCCGATTTATTGAATTTCATAAAAAAACAAGAGAAAAAAGAAAAGAAAACAGCGATATTTATCGATGAAATACAAGACATTGTTCATTTTGAAAAAGCCTTGCGTCATCTTCAAGCATCGGGGAAATATGATATTTATTGCACTGGATCGAATGCTAATTTGTTGTCTGGAGAATTGGTGACATATCTTTCAGGTCGGTATGTTGAAATAAATGTTTTTAGCTTATCATATAAAGAGTTTCTCGTTTTTCACAAATTGGAAAATAATTCTGAGGCGTTGATTAAATATATGAAATATGGCGGAATGCCGTATCTTATAAACTTGGAACTTGTCGATGATGTCGTGTATGACTATTTGAAAAATATCTATAATTCCATAATTCTCAAAGATGTTGTCGCGAGATTTAATGTGCGAAATTTGGCTTTTTTGGAAAAACTGGTTCGATATATAGCAGATAATGTCGGAAGTCTTGTTTCGGCAAAGAAAATCAGTGATTTCTTGAAATCGCAAAAAATAAAAATTTCAACCAATGTAGTTTTGAATTATTTGAATAAGCTGGCATTGGCACTGTTAATTTTCAAAGTTTCGCGTTTTGATATAAAAGGCAAAAGAATTTTTGAGGTAAGTGAGAAATATTATTTTGAAGATTTGGGATTGAGGCATGCTATTTTGAAATATCAACAAGGCGATGTGAATAAGATTCTGGAAAATCTAATTTATATGCATCTCAAAACTTGTGGCTTTGAAGTAGTAGTTGGAAAAATTGGCGATAAAGAAATTGATTTTATCGCAGAGAATGGACAAAAAAAAGTATATATTCAAGTGGCGTATTTGATTGTTGATAAAAAAACCAGAGATAGGGAGTTTGGAAATTTATTAGCCATAAATGACAATCATCCAAAGATTGTTGTTTCTATGGATGAAGTTTTATTGGATAATTACGCTGGAATTAAGCATATGCATGTGAGAGACTTTTTAAGTAATTTTGTGGAATGATTTTGTAATAAACTACCTCGCAGCAAGCTACGAGGTAGTTTATTTAACAGAATTTAATGATGATCTAAAAAAAGAATTGTTCGAGCTCAATAATGAAATAGACGAAATTTGCTTATCAGAAAAAACTAATTAAATTTATGCTATCAAAATCAATCCAACTCTCTCAAAAAATCGGTGGGAAAATCGAAATTCGCAGTAAGTTTAAATTGACAGAAAAAAATCTGGCGGTTTTGTATACTCCGGGTGTGGCAGAAGTTTCCAAAGCGATTGCCAAAGATAAAAAATTAGCATTTGCTTATACAATTCGTAAAAATACCGTGGCGGTTATTTCTGATGGTTCGGCAGTTTTGGGTTTGGGAAACATTGGACCGGAAGCAGCGTTGCCCGTGATGGAAGGCAAGGCACTTTTATTTAAAGAATTGGGCGGAGTGGATGCCATTCCGATTGTGCTTGCCACACAAGACACAGAAGAAATAATTAAAACAATTAAATTTTTAGCACCAACTTTTGGGGGAATAAATCTGGAAGATATTTCTGCTCCCCGTTGTTTTGAAATTGAAGAACGACTAAAAAAAGAATTAGACATTCCGGTTTTTCATGATGATCAGCACGGCACAGCAATTGTGGTTTTGGCAGGACTAATTAATGCGTTGAAAGTTGTCAAAAAAGATTTGGTAAAAATCAAGATTGTTATTTCCGGAACAGGTGCGGCAGGCGTGGCAATTGCAAAACTTTTAATTAAAGCCGGAGCAAAAAACATTATCATGCTTGATCGCATGGGAATAATTTTTAAGGAGCGAGCGGAAGGCTTGAATAATTCAAAAATGGAAATCGCCAAAATTACCAATCCCGAAAATGTTAAAGGCAATGTGCGTGATGCACTTTCTGGCGCAGATGTTTTTATTGGAGTATCAGCGCCGAATATTTTGACGGAAGAAGATATCGCGCAGATGACTAAAAATAGTATTGTATTTGCGATGGCTAATCCTATTCCAGAAATTATGCCAGAACGAGCAAAAGCCGGTGGCGCAAAAATTGTGGCAACTGGACGATCAGATTTTGCTAATCAAATCAATAATGTCCTAGCTTTTCCGGGAATTTTTCGGGGAGTTTTAGATAATAAAATAAAAATAATTACCGAAGAACACAAAATCAAAGTCGCTTATGCGATTGCCGGTTTGATAAAAAAACCAACACATGATAAAATAATACCAAGAGCGTTGGATGAAAAAGTTGTTAAAAAAGTTGCCAGTATTTTTAAAAAATAAAATAAAAAAATTAAAACATAATTACATGAAAATTTATCGCAAAAAAATAGAGATAACTAGCACGAGCAGTGTTGAGATTATTGATATCACAAATAAAGTGGCAGATATTATTAGTCATTCAGGAGTGCGTGAAGGCACAGTTTTGATTTATTCTCCGCACACTTCAATGGGTATTTTTATCAATCACAACGAGCCGATGCTGTTGCAAGATTTTACTCGCGTGCTCTATCGTCTGGCACCAATTGATGAACGCTATTCGCATGATCTTTTTGAACTGGCAAAGAAAAATAAATCCGATGGACGAAGCAATGGGCATTCGCATTGCAAGGTAATGCTTTTGGGAATTAGTGAAACTGTGCCGATTGAAAAAGGCCATATGCTAATCACGGCAAAGCAAAATATTTTTGTGGCGGAAATGGATGGTGCCAGAAAACGGGATATTATTATTCAAGTAATGGGGCTATAATTAAATTTTTTTTAAAATGCGTAAAATATTATTTTTTGGATTGTTTTTTATCTTGCTCCTCGCAGGTGGTTTTTTTTATTTTCATAATCAAGTTAATTATTCACACGGGAGCAACAAACTAGTTGTAAATTTTAAAATAGAGAAAGGCGATGGCAACGCTAGTGTGGCACAAAAGCTTGTGGAGCAGGGTGTGATTTCAGAGAAAATGAAAATCTATTTTTATTATTTTATGCAATCAAGAAAAATGGCTAATAAAATTTTGCCGGGAGAATATGTCTTGTATGGCACAATGACTATTCCGGAAATTGTTTTGACAATTACGCAAGAGAAAAAAGATTTTATTTCTATCACATTTCAAGAAGGACTGCGGAGTGATGAGATTGCCAAAAAAATAACAGACAAGGGCTTGGACGGAAAAGCCTTTTTGTCATTAGTAGAAAAACCAGACAATTTAGTTGCGGAATATGCTTTTTTAAAACAAGACGAAGTAAAAAATCTGGAAGGTTATCTTTTCCCTGATACTTATTTTTTCTCAAAAAAAGATACGGCGGAAAGTATGGTGCGAAAATTTTTAGATAATTTTGATAATAAATTAAACAATGATCTTAGGCAAGAAATCATAAAACAACAAAAAACAATTTTTCAAGTACTCACGATGGCATCAATCGTGGAAAAAGAAGCATTGATCAATTATAAGCGGGGAGTGGACGATGAAAATGCGAAAATAATTGCCGGACTTTTTTGGAATCGCATTAAAGCGGGACAGGCCTTGCAAAGCTGTGCAACACTAGCGTTTATTTTTAAAGATCCAAAACCAAAACCGCAATATTCTTTTGAAGATACAAGAACAAATTCACCATATAATACATATTTAAATAAAGGTTTAACGCCAGGACCAATTTCTAATCCGGGAATATTTGCCATTCGTGCAGCGATCTTTCCAACCAAAACCGACTATAATTATTTCTTGAGTGATGAAAATCGCAATTTGTTATTTGCCAGAACAATTGAAGAGCATTTGGCGAATAAACAAAAGGCGGGGTTGTGAAATTAATTAAAAAATAATTTTTTAAACTAAATAAAATGCTTACAAAAAAACAATCTAAAAAAACTAATTTAAATTTTAAAATATTCCTCACAAGTTTATTTTTAATATTATTTTTTTCTCTCTTTGCATTTTCCACCGCGAATGGCTTTCTACAATCTATTCATTATGAGGAACGCTTAACCGATTATTGTAGTACATCGCCATGCCCAAATAAAATAAGGGCATATATACATTGTGATAATGCAGGAGAAAATGCTTGTGCAGATTATTTCAAGGGCTTTCGTGAGTTATACAATATTAATGATCCCAGAATAGCTTGTTATGGACAAACATCATGCGACCTACCTGATGATAGTGATTTTAGTCGTAGTTATACACTAGAAGACATAGCTTTATTGAGAGCATTCTATGTGCCAGCTGGTGCAAAAAGAGCGGCACTTATGTTATATGGATTAGAACCAAATACTCCTTATGTTGTTGGAACGATGTTTGAAAAGGGAGAGGGTTGTCCTAGCACCTACCCATCACCGGAAAGCTTACCGGGGACAGTACCCACGATACCTCAATTAATGATAAAGTGTGGGTTTTCAGGTAATAGCGAAGGAATGCTCCGTGTTACGAATACAAATTATTTTCCCATGATTGATTATGGTGGTTGGTTTATGTTTGCTGGTTATGGTGGAAATGCGTATGATACATACTCCTATGTACTAACTGTCAATGTCGGAACATATCGAAAATGGTACAACTGTATGAACGAACAAGATGGCTGGGATGAAGATGGTGATCCAAAATATGGTTTCACAGCTTGTGATAATTTATCAACTTCACCATCTCCATCTCCCACAATTTCGCCAACACCAACAACCTCCCCAACCCCAAACGACTGTAGCATAAACATCTGCAAAGGCAACTCCTGCTGGGATGGAAAAAAATATATCGCTGGAG
>JBAXKA010000007.1:0-31766 GCA_037137555.1 Candidatus Moraniibacteriota bacterium | reverse complement strand
TTCTCTTCTACATTCAAAGAGATAATATTTTTCTTTTTCTTTTTTAATCTTTTCATTAGAGGGAAAACTCCAAAATTGATTGAGGTATTCTCTAGTTTGCTCTGACATACTTGGAGCATCGCTTAATATTGTTCCGTTGTTTAATAACATTTGCATAATTTTTTGGGTTATTTATCTTGACTGCGTAGTATAGCAGAAAATAGCAAGATTGTCCATAGATTATGGATAAGTAATTTTATTTTACACTACGCTTGCTTTATTAAAGCCACTATGCTATACTATATTTGTTGTCATTTTTGATGACAAAATAACAAATAATCTCAAAATTATGCTATTTCATGACTTAGAAAATTTAGATCTCTCTGCCAACGAAGCTAAGGTTTATTTGGCCGCCTTGGAGCTGGGAGAAACCAGCGTTGAACGACTTTCCAAAAAATCCGGCGTCAAAAGAACAACTGTTTATCTGGCTGTGGAATCACTAGGAAAGAAAGGTCTAATCAGCCAATCAAAAAGAAAAAATAAAGCTTTTTATTATGCTGAAAATCCACAAAAAATTAAAAATAAACTAGAAGAAAAAATAGAGGCAGCGAATCGACTAATGCCTCAATTACTTTCCATCACAAATTTAATTGATAAAAAGCCCGTTATTCGCTTTTTTGATGGTGAGGAAGGAATTAAGGAAGTGTTTCGGGATTTTGCAAACAGCCCTGTCAAAGAAACCTATTCTTGGTATTCAGAAACTTGGCTTGAAAATTTTGATGTCAAATGGATTAATGAAATTTATATTCCCCTTAGGATAAAAAATAAAATTTGGGTTAATAGTTTGCACCCAGACAATGAACAATTTAAAGAAATTTCCAAAAAAAACACCGAACAATTCCGCCGTCTTAAGGCTGTTGATCCAACTTTTTTCAAAATAACCATCAGCCTTACTCTTTATGGAAACAATAAAGTCGGAATCATGTCTTTCGACGAACAATTTGGACTAATCATTGAAAGCCAGAAAATTTACGAAAGTCTTTTAAGTATTCATAAAACCATGTGGAATATGATTCCGGAAAAAACTACGCAACAAAAAACACTCGACTAAATTGGCCGGGTGTTTTTTTGCGTTACACGCTAGATTATTTTATCTCGCGTAATTTATTTGCTCTTTTTTTCATCTTTCTTTTCCGTTCCAACGACTGGTGCGGTTTCCTTAATTACACCAGCAACTTTTGTCACATCACCATCCACTTTTGTTTCCAGTGAAGACATTTCATCATCTGATCTTGGTTCGGAAACTAAAGCCACGACAGTTTCAAGATCAATACTCAATTCAATTTTTTTAGAAATATTCAAATCACCCAAACAAATTCTATCTTCAAAAGTTTTAAGGCTTGCAATATTCACTTCAATGCTTGATGGCAAATCAGCTGGCAAACATTTAACTTTAATTGCATCAATATTTTTCACAAGCACTCCGCCTAATTCCTTAACAGCTGGAGCTTCTCCAATATATTCTAATTCTACTTCAGTTTCAATTTCCTCATCCATTCTCACTTGAAAAAAATCAATATGCACATAAGTATCTCGCACTGGATCTTTTTGCGTATCATAAATAAGCACATTACGATTATCTTTTTCATCAATTTTGAGATCAATCACAGTGCTTTCTCCGGACTTTTTAATTAAGCGTTTGAAGTCCAAAAGCTTCACCCAGATATTCGTGCCAGCAATTCCCTTGCCATAAACAACAGCAGGAATAATACCTTCCTTTCTGCTTTTGTTGGTCTTGCGACCAAAAACAGTTCTCGTTTTTGCTTCTAAAATTACTTTTTCCATCTTTTTTTTGCTCTACCCACCCTCGAATAATTCGAAGCCTCTCAAGCATGTTAATTTAATTAATTTCCAACCTTTGGCTAGTTTAACACAAAAATCGAATTCGTCAAATTTTTATTTCAATAACTCTGCATATTGCTTTTTCGCTTCTTCGAATTGTTTTATTTTTTCTCCACTCAGTGGTTCGCCTTTTGGTAGATCAAGTTTTAAGGGATTGACGGGAGTGCCATTTAATTTTATTCCATAATCCAAGTGTGGTCCAGTTGACCAACCAGTCGAACCAACATAACCAATTAGCTGTCCGCGAGAAACTGCTATTCCGGATTTGATGCCTTTGGCGAAAGCATTAAGATGTCCGTAATGAGTTGTGAAGCCATTGCCATGCACTAAATGAACAATATTTCCCCAACTACCAGACCAACCAGCACTCACCACCGTTCCATTCGCTGAAGCGACAACAGGCGTGCCAGCAGGAGCAGCATAATCAATTTGATAATGAGCAGTTATTTTGCGTGTAATTGGATGCCTGCGTGCTCCTGTAAATCCTGATGAAATATGGCGATAGCTCAGTGGCGCTTTTAAAAATTGTCGTTCCAATAATCGTCCATCATTATCATAATATCCGCCTTTGCCATCATTATCAAAATAATACGCAAAATAAGTTGTGCCAATATTTACAAATTTTGCTGCAAGAATTTTTCCATCAGGTGCTTTCTTTTTTTCTTGTGTTCGTTTTTCATAAATAATAGCAAAAACATCTCCCTGTTGAATTTCGGTTGTAAAATCAATATCAAAAGAAAAAATATCTCCCACTTCCAAGACCGTGCTTTCAGAAAGACCCGCATCTAGGGCATCAGCATAAAAAAAATTATCAATTGTGCCGTTGGCTATTTCTTGTGAAACAGCATAAGCAATTTTTTCCTCTCGCACTGTGAAATTATCGCCAACCCTCTCAACAACAATCATTCTTTCTGTGTCCCGTTCATATTCAATGCGAGTGGCACGATCCTCTTTTTCAAAATAAAATCGCAATACTCTGCCAATTTTAAGATTAGTAAAATCATAAATATCTTTTGAAGCAGACAGTAAGGCTATTGTTGCATTTGCATCTAATTTTCCCTGCAAACTAAAAACTTCTGCCGGAATATCACCAGCAGAAATTGTATAGTCTATAATATTAGCATACTTATCTCGCAAAGAAACAATCTCTTCTTTTTTTTCGACAAGTGAAATTTCTTGCACTTTTCTTTTTGAAATATTTTCTTTAAACCAAATAAATCCCTTAAAAAAGATAAAAATAAAAACCAAAAAAAATATTGCTCGAAAAAAATATTGTTTATTTTTGCTAACCATAAAAACTTTAACCTTTTCTATTGCATAAGACCTGGGTTGTAATCCGGTTGAGAATCAGAAACCACTGGATTGGCAGTATCCACATCGCCAATTTTTTCTCCCAAACGATCCACCGTGCGAATAGCTATGAAGCCACCGATAATTGTTTCTAGTAGTGTAAATTCCGCATCACCAATCACGCCCCTATTTTTCGCATACATTATTAATGCCCCAAAAACCAACCCCCAAAATCGATTCGACTGTAAAAAATCCAGATTCATATATTTAACCTTAAAAAAATTAGCTTAAATTAAATATTTTATTTTTATATTATTTTAAATAAACGATAGCTCACAAAATTTCCTGATTTCTTTTCATAAAAATTCACAATTCTTTCTATTCCGCCATATGGATCCAAAATCACTTTTGTTCCATCTGTTTTAACAAATCTCACAACAAAATGTTGTTGCCTGCCAGCGGCGGCGCTAAAATCAACTTCCTTGATTGATAGCGACCATGTTGGTGGCTTATCTATATTAGTCTCTTTGCCAAAAAATTGCCAACCAAAAGTTCTTGCGATCATTTCATCAGAAAGCAAATCACCGCTTGCTCCAAAATAAGCACCACCTTTCACTAACAATTTATCCACTTCTACGGGATCTTTTTGCAAAAGCATAGCGACAGCACAAAGTTTACAACCATAAGCACCAATATCAGTCATCTTTTTGCTTCCAAATTTAACTCCGCGGTAACTCAATTGATTATAAATTTTCAACGGCACACTCGGAACAATTGGTGGATCAATAATTGGTGGTTCGCCCGTGAGCAAAGTTCCAATTTTTGTTTCAATCGAAATTCCCGTTTGACTAGAAACAAATTGTGCATAAGGATAGTTCATCTTGCCCACTCCAATAAAAGCATATTTTGAAAAAAATTCTAACAAACTCATTTCCTTTTTGTAACTGATTAATTTTCCGGAAAAAGCATCAAATAAAAGTTGTCGCAACGCTTTCCAGCCAGTTTCATAAGTAGAGAAATAAGAAAAACCTTCACTTTCTTTTATAGCACCCAGTGATTTTGTATATTTTGTAAAAATCAAATTTCCCGGATTATTGTTTCGATAACTTTTGCTCCCCTTGGGATATTGCGCTGAAGGCGGGAAAAATCCTTCATATTTTTTAATTGCAGTTGCGATGCTTTCAATTTTAGTCATTGTTTTTTTAAAAAAAATTAAATAAACCAATATCTACTCACCCTAAGGCCAATTAACTATTTCAAGCCTAGCATAGCTAATTGCATAATTTAAGTCAATAGCCACAAATCTGGAATTTTAAAAAAAATTTGATTTATTCAGAATACCTTGCTATAATTATTTTGCTTGTTTTTCAAGCTTAAAAAATATATTCCGCGATAGCTCAATGGTAGAGCAATTGACTGTTAATCAATTTGTTCCAGGTTCGAGTCCTGGTCGCGGAGCATAGAGCCAGTTTTGGCATATTCCAAGATCCTTGCAAAGGGATTTTTTGTTTCAAATAAAAGATTTTTTCCTACTAAAGAAAAGTTCTGTTGAACGAAATTTAAAAGTTGCGTTTTTTCTTCAGGTTCAGAACTTTCAAAAAAACCTTGTCGAAACAAGCGACAATTTTATCAAAACCTTTTCGCTTGCAATAACTTTCCAAGCGTTCAATTTGTGCAGGCAATGAACTGCCAGCCTCTTTTTGCTCTTCGATTGAAACTCTAGCGAGAATTATTGCTTTTATAAAAATTTATTAAATACTTCTTCAAACTCATTTCTGTATTTGTCTTCATTGTTGAAAAATAGCAAACCAAACAATTTATACTTATCATTCTCTGCTTTCAAAATATTTGCATTCCCAAGCCTTTTTGTAATTTCTTCCAACAAATTCGCTTTCCATCCCTCTTTCCCATATTCAAATGCTTTTTCTATTTCACCTTGATTATTTTTCTTTTCACCTAAATACTGTTTCCCCTTCGGTTCTATAAAAAGTTGATAATAAACTTCTTCTTTTTTGCTTTTTAAAAATAAAAGGAAATCTGGCTGAAAGCCCAAGCCGTCATCAAAATTATAGATTTTGTAAATCTCTTCGTTTCTTAGAAGATAGTATTCTTTGTATTTTTCATCTAAGTTTCCAATTCTTTCTTGAATAAATTTTATAAGATTGACCTCTTCGTCTGTTCCCACGAAATCATTCAAAATATACCAATTTTCATTTTTCAAGACATTTGCCAAATCTTCCGATTCTTCCACTGCTTTTTTATCAATACTCTTGGTTTTAGCTTCGCCAAAAATATCCGAGAATTTATAAGCCTTAAATTCTCTAGTGCCTATTTTTGGTTTTATGTATGATTTTAGTTTATTTTCTATATCGTTTAAAAACTGCATGGCTATTTTTAATTTCTCTTTGTTATCGATATCTTCAAAATTTTTATTTTCTTCAACTATAATATTTATTTCAAATCGTCCAAAGAACTTATTTAATAACAAATCATCAACGCTTTCTATTTTTAATTTATCCTTTAAAGCACTGAACCTATAAAAAGAATTTTCTTTTTGTGAGTTTATATTTATAGCTTTTCTAAAAATATTATAATCAAAATCCTTAAAATATATTTTAATCAATTTTAAGTTTTTTTCAGCCAAATTCAATCTTTGAAAATCCTGTTCTTTATTCAAATTTTTCATCCATTCTTCCGATAATGATATTCCTTTGATTTTATATGCGCTGAAAAAATCTTTCGCCAAATTTTCTAAATCTCCCTTCTTCTTATCGGGATTATCTATTTGCTCATTTTTCCAAACTTTAATTTTTTTATAAAAATTATTATTTTTAAATTCTTCTTTTAAATCAAACTTTTTAACAACTTTACCATCATCTATATAGCCGTCTTTTCTTAATTCGGCTTTTAGTTCAATTATATAATTATGATCAGCCTTATTATTTGGATCGTCATAAGTATAATAATAAAGCTCTTCTAAGACTCTTAATTCATTCTTTAGCTCATTATCAAACTTTCTTTTGTTTCTTTCTTTATCTTCAAAAGAAAAAGGGGAATATCTAACGCCTCTGCCAATTAATTGTTTTTCTTGAATAGTCGTTTCTGGCGTTTTGCCTTTGTGTGTTCCTCCTACATTTTGCCCTTCATAAAGTCTTACGATATCAAAAAGATTCAAAACATCCCATCCTTCTGTCAATCTTTTAACTGTGAAAATTGCCCTGATATTATTATTTTTATCTTCTAGGCTATTCAATAATTTATCTTGATCTTCGGTTGTTTTTTCTCCGCCCCTTTCTCCTTTAGCCTTTTTGTCTTTGGAATTAGTAATAATTATATTTCTTTCTTGAAAATTATCTTTTACAAAATTAACCAATTCTAAATATCTTGTTTTTTTATCTAAAATAAACTTTAGCACATCCTCTGTTCTCGATCTTCCTTGCTCATAAGGATTATCATTTTCACTAATTTTATTTTCAATTTTCTTCAGAAAGTTAAAATCTTTCATCTCTATATCTTTTACCAAGTCCATGAAAAATTGATAATCCTTTTTGGAATCCTCGATAGTCTTGCTTCTAAAAAGAATGACCGGCTTAAAATTAGCAATGTCGTTCTTTAGAGCTATTTTGTGCCTATACCAATTAAACAGCAGGGCATGCAAAATTCTTTCCTTTTTGTCAAAGGTTGATCCGATTAAATTTATTTCTTTCGTATAGCCTTTTTTTAAAAAATCCTTTAAGCTAAACTTATAAATAGTTTTATCTTTATATTTTTCAACAATACTGGATTCCGTTGGAATGGTCGCGGTAAATTCCAACAAAACATTCCTGCTTTCATTTCTATTTTTTTCCAAAATCAAATCAATCACAGTATGCTCCCAGCCTTTTCTTTCAATTTCTTCCTTGCTGGCACCTTCCTTCAGTTCCAAATCCAAATCTAATTTTCCATGCCCATTGATTGTTTTTGTGTTAAGATGGTGAGCTTCATCAGCTAACATTACAATATCTTTTTTATAAATCTCTTCTAAGGTGATATTATTTTCTTTTTCCAAATGAATGTCATTATAGAGCTTTTGAATTGTTGTAAATTTAATTTCAATATCACTTGTATCATCTGAAAAATTATCAACTTTCTTGAGATTAACAATTTTTCCTTCAATTTCTATTTTATCCGAAAAAAGATACTTATTATGAACATCATTAACGAAATTATTTTCTGTCTTGTCAATGATATTATTTTGATTTACAAAGAAAAGAAAATGCCGATATCCTTTTTGGTAGTAATATAAAATAAGCGAAGCCATGATTAATGTTTTTCCTGAGCCAGTGGCCATATTAAACATTAAATGAGAATAGCCTTTTTCATTTTCCCTTCTTTGATTTACTAAAAAATATTCCAAAGCCTCTTTTTGCCATTCAAAAAGATCGTGTTTGATATTTTCGGTTATGAATTTTGGAATTTCTGGCACAGGAGTTCCAAATTCAAAAGCTGATCTAATTTTTTTATAAAGCTCCTCCATGGCTATTTGTTATTATAAAATTCTTTGGTTAAGACTACATCTTCCTTATCGATTCCAAATTTCCCATCTTCCATTTCACTTTCATTGATATACATTTGATTGTTATCCAACATGGCAATAAACATTTTCTTTTGTTCTTCTAAGCTCAAATTTTTAAACTCTTTCTCTTTGATCACTTTTTCTGTGAACTCCTTGATTATTAGATTATAGTTTAAGAAATATTTTTTAGACATTTCATTAAAAAACTTGATAAGTTCTTCCAAACTTTCACAAGCAAGGATTTTTTCTTTAGCTGTTTCGTTCCATCTAGCAAGTTCGCAATAGATAAATTCTCCTCCACCTTGCCAATTTACGGATTTTGAAATTCCACCCTGTTCACCTTGTATCACTTTAATCAAGCGAGCTTCTGGTAAGTCATGGATATAATCCATTTGCTCAATCAAAACATATTGACGATTCATTTTGTGTGCCACTGCCCCCGTTGTTCCACTTCCTCCAAAAAAATCTAAAACAATGTCATTTTCTTGTGTTCCTAATTCTAAAACTTTTTGTAAAAATGATTCTGGTTTTGGATTTGTAAATAAATTTCTTTTTAATAATGAATTTAGATGCTGTGTTCCATTTGTAGTGGTTCCAACATCGTCCCATATTGTTTTTGCTACCTTTCCTCTTTCCTCTGCTTCAAATAAAAATCTTTTTCTTTGTGGTCCTACTTTACCATCGACACCGAATACAATTCTATTGTCTTCTAATAATTCTTGAAATTTATTGAAATCATTTTTCCAACTACAATTTTCATTTGGTTTATAAATAACCCCCGTATTAGGATTTTTAATTTCATATTGTTGATTTGGTCTCCAACCTCCAACTTGGAATGGATCTGCTTTCCAAACTCCACGAGGATCATTATCAGGATTAGAAAATCCTTCTCCATTTTCTGCTAATCTAAATTCTGTTCTATTTTTTATGTAATAATCCTTGTCTTTAAAATAGACTAAATTATGAGTATGAGAAACTGAAATAATAGCTGTATTTGTAACGGATTTTGTTGAATTCCAAATTATATCATTTAAAAAATTTTCTTCTCCAAATATTTCATCACATAAAATTTTTAAATATGCAAATTCTCTATCGTCAATTGAAATAAAAATACTTCCGCTGTTTGAGAGCAACTCCCTTGCTACTTCCAGCCTATTTTTCATAAAAGTTAGCCAAGTAGAGTGATTAAAATTGTCATTGTACTTAAAGCCATCATTACCTGTATTATACGGCGGATCAATATAAATCAGCTTTACTTTACCTGCAAATTTCTTTTTGAGAGACTGCAAGACCAGTAGATTATTTCCCTTGATAATCAAATTTTCACGAATTATTCCGTCTTCATCTCTTTTAATTTCTTTTACTGACTGCTTTCCTTTTTTCGTGTATCTCTTCCAGCATACAAGAGCCTTTGGATCAAAAAGACGATCTATTTCATCATGCGCCAAAACAGAATTGAAAAATATTTCATTTCTTTTTCCAGTTTTTTCTTCGTATTTTCCAGTTTTATCAGAATATTCAAAATAGGTATCAGTACCTTCCTCCGTGCTCTGCCCACCTTCCAAAACACAATCCTTGAAAGGAAAATCCAAAACAACATCATTAGTATCTTTCAGAAATTTCTTTCCATCAGTTAAACCAATTCTATTCTTATATTGAGTGTAAGAGTTATTGACTTTGTTTTCTTCAAGAAAAAATTTAAAATCATTGATATTAAAAACAAAAATGTCTTTAATTTTGATGAAAAATTTCTTTTTCGCTTCTTTGTCTGAAATCAAAATTTCAATCAATTTAGCATCAATTTTGTCCGCACTGTCTTTGACTTTTATATAATCAATTTCATTGCTCTCATCCAAAAAGATTTTTTCTTTTTTCAATAATTTTTCTAATTTTTCTTTAAAATTTATTGTTGGCATATTTTTTTATTTAATCTCAACTTTAATATAGCGATAAATAGTCATTATATTTACTCATAGCTTTTCTGCCAATTCTTTGGCAGTGTAAAATTCTTTTTGTTGCATAAGGCTATATCACTTGATAATTTTATTATACTTGACAATTATTGACATTGCAATGTTACAACATTTGACGAACACAACATCCCGTGATTGAATAGTAACTGATAGTAAAAAGTTCATTTACAAAAAAGGAGAAAGTAAGATGATAAAAAAAAGTTTAGCTACTTTGGCTATGGTGTCTGTGCTAATTTTTAACTCTAGCGCGACTGCAAATGATCTAGTAACAGGGACAACCTCTTTCATAGAAACGGCGCCAGTGGATAATAGAACTGTTTTTTATGAAGGTGAGGAAGTGTTTTTTTTCATGCATCTCGACACCTTATTGCATGCAGATATCATTTGGGTTTTTGTATATGATACGGATGGTCAAATCATCAAGAGAAAGCTCGCAAAAAATATAAAGATCATTGGGACAACAAAACAGCTATACTGGAGCTCCACCATTCCGGAGAAAAAAGGAAACTATTCTTTTAAATTTTTTCGTGGTACTGTCGCCTCTAATTATCACATAGCTTCAGGTACATTCTCCGTATCAGCAGGTCCAAGCTATGAATATGTTGGACCAGTCGGAACATGCACGAAGATTGAAAATAATATTCCTAAAAATATGACAAATAACTTTTCACAAAAAGTTACGATATTTATATTTGGTTTTGTTAGAATTTTTCACAAAACTGATTTTAGAATAACCATAAACACAATCGGGAAAAAATTTAATCTGGAAATGCCAGGCAAGACAGCGAGAACAAACGGCCGGATATTTAGCTCAATAAATTTGCCGATTGGTGAATATGATTATAAAATATTCGCTAGAGAAAATGGCAATTTTGTTGCCATAAAGGATGCTAGCGGCCAGTTTTTCATCGAGTAGTTCTCCGCTTCGTTTTGATACAATGTCAATGCACTAATAGTGTGTTGACATTTTTTTATTTTTATAATTTTGCACAAAAAAATAATTAAAAACAAAAAACTCCCAAAACCTTACGGTCTGGGAGTTTTTTTAAAAATCGCTTATTGACTAAGCTCTTTTAACATTAATCGCATTCAATCCTTTTGGAGATTCTTCTGAATCAAAAGAAACATTGTCTCCTTCTTGGATTTCGTCAAATATGACATCAACCAAGGAATTGCTGTGAAAAAATAAATCCTTGCCTAATTCTGAAGAAGTGATAAAGCCAAAGCCTTTGTCAGTTTTCTTCTTTATTGTTCCGATCATATTTTTTTTCAAGTTATTAATAAGTTTTGAGTATTTCGTGAAGCTCGACTACTTTTCACCTTTTAAGATTAGCACACAATTTAAATTTGGTCAAATCTACCAAAGAAACATTCTAGCACGACTAGCAGCAGCTTTTAATGCAATAAACACAAAGCTACTAAAGCCACCAATACCACCATTCGCACCTTGTCTTCTAATCCACCACCAGATCGTAGAACCAAGCAAAATTAGCACAGCAATAATTTCAAATGGCAATGATTTATACCAAGGAACAAATGAAACTGGCGAACCATCTTTCACTACTCCATCGTCTAGCACTCCCTGATCAGCTGGAGCTTGATCGCCTTGAACTTGCGAGCCATCGCTTGCTCCTTCAACGGAACCAACAGTTCCGAATCCACCACCAACAGCATTTATTGTTGTCTCGCCATATTCAATTCCACCTTCTTTTGTTGCACGTAAAATTAAAGTGTTATCCGCCACAGGAACAGTGCCTGTTCCAAATTTCACTTCACCCATCCATGAACCACCGCTAAATAATCCAGACAAATTAGTTGCGGTTCCCTTAACAAATGCACTCACACCAGCCTCATCGGTTGTAAAAGCAACTCTATTTCCAGTCCCATTAAAAGATGCCACGATATTACCGAATTCATCCTTCGCTTGCACTGCGACATAAAAATATCCACCGGCTGTTTGATCTCCACTTGGAGCAATAAAATCAAAATGATGCAACGCGGCCGCCACAACCGTTATTTTATAATAGCTTCCACTATTATTGTCCGTGTCGCTGTTTCCCTTGGCATCATCGGCTGTAACATAATAATCCATTTTTCCAGTTATGCTTTGTTGCACATCGATTGTCGTTTCGTAATGATTTCCCGAAGTATGGCTCATGTTTGTTGTTTTAAAAGTACCACCACCAGAATTTCTATAATGCAACACGACTTCATGCACGCCGATATTATCATCAACATCAGCCTCGATTGTTTTCGTTCCATTAGCCGTCGCTGTTGTATTTTCCGTTGTAACATTGACACTTGGTTTATCATTGTCAGAAATTGAAACATCATTTTGTCCAGTCACCACCTCACTATTCCCCACATTATCCATTGTTTTGAAAATATAATGCAATGCATCAATGCTATTGCTTGGCAATGTTACATTGAGAGCGAAAGTTGTTCCCGTTGTAATACTCATTGTAGCAATTGTATGTGCGCCAGTTCCATACCAATATTCCACCTTAACGTAGCCATTCACACCATTAATTCCGCTACCAGCTTCTGTTACATTTTGTGAAAAAGTAAAAGAGTCTCCTGTTGTTCCTGTTGCTGCTGTATTATTTGTTCCAAAGACTGGAGCAATAATATCCACCGTCATAGAATAAATTGTTGAAGTTCCACTATTTCCGTTTGTTCCTCCACCATTAACTGAGTCATAAGCTTTTGATTGAACTGTTATCACATTTGCACTTCTTCCCGTCAATAATAATCCGGAAGTCGCATAGCTCCATGAGGTTGTGCCAGTTGCTGTTACCCAAATTGCACCACCTTGCCAAGCTGTTCCATTCCAATATTCACTTGTTGTTACATCTTTGATTTGCACATCAACTCTTCCCACTCCCGATCCACCTGTATCAGTCGCGGTTCCTGTCGCTGTGAAATCACCTTTGACATATTTTGTTCCATTGTCAAAAATTGGAGTAACTGCTGACACGACTGTTGTCGGTGCGATATTATCAAAACGATAATCAAAAGCTGTTACCGGAGCAGAAATATTTCCAACTGGACTTCCCGTTGCATTCAAGTCTGCATTGTCCACTGTCTTGATTCGTAAATATCTTATCGCACTCGTTGTTACTGTATCAGAATAATATAAATTAGCATTTAGATTTCCAGTCGGATTATAACCCGAATCAGTACCAAAATATTTATAATATTCTCTTACGCCAGAACTTGTTCCTGGATTATCTGTTGCGGCTGACCAATCAAAATACGGATTGGCATAATTATACCATTGCCCGCTTGTCAACGCCGTAACTTTTCCAGAAGTACTCCAACCACTGACTGGCGATGGATTATTTGGAGCATCAATATCATATTTATATGTGAACACTGTCACAGCTGAACTAATATTTCCTAAATTATCTTTGGTTTTTACTCGCAAGTAATAAGTCAACCCCGATGTCATTGATATGGCAGAGGTATAGTTAGCTGTTGTTTGCCAAACAGTTGGATCGGCTGCGTTATCTGTTCCAAAATAAACATAATATCCTTCTATGCCAACACTAGCAAGACCTGCACCTGATGGCTCATCTTGTGGAGTTGTCCATTCAAAATATGGATTGGCATAATTATACCAATTATTTGTTGGCAGAGTATTTGTTTTTCCTGAAGTTTGATAACCTGTTACGGTTGGATTATTTGGTGCGGTTGTATCATAAATTGTATTGTCTTCGCCAGCTCCACCAGCAAGCACTTCCCAATTACCAGCCACATCTTGCCCGGCTACTTCAAAATAATAAGTGTGTCCAGAAATTAATGCCACAGGAACATCGCCAGCTCCAAATGTACTAGTTGTTTCAGTTGTATCTGCCAACCAGTCCGTCCAACTTCCAGTTGATTGGTCTTTGTATTTAACTTTATAATGTCCGTTTGGCGTAGAAAGAGTATCTGTTGTTCCCGCCCAAGAAACTACAAATGTTGAACTTGAATTAGTTGGCGAAGAAGCTGTTGTTCCTGTTGGAGCAACCAGATCACTTCTGATTCCATCAGATGAAACTACATCTGAAATATTTCCCGCCTCATCTTTCGCACGAACATTCACATAATAAGTTGTTCCACTAACTAAAGTTAACCCAGCATCCGTAAAACTTGTTACTAACAAATTGTCTGTCCAAGATTTTACACTCGTATCGCCGGCAGAAGTTCCAATGGAGTAATCATAAGAAGTTATCCCAACAGTATCAGAAAACCCTGTTGCCCAAGTTGCGTGCAATGTATTAGTTGAATTAGTCCAAGCTCCATCGTCAACAACGGTTCCTGCATTTGGAATTTCATTATCATATTTATAAATAAACAATCCACCACCCGTTGTTGTTATATTTCCCGCATTATCTTTCACTTCCATTCTTAAATAGTAAGTTTGTCCATTTGTCAAAGCTGGAAAAGTAAAATTTGTTGCAGTTTGAAGTGAGCCAGCACTTGGATTACAAGAATTAGTTGTATCAACGCAAATATAATAACCACTGATTCCACTGGCATTTGGTACAAGATTATCACTTGGAGCAGGCCATTCAACAAAAGGCGTATTATGGTTATACCATTTATTTGTTGTTAGTGCTGGTAGTGTTTTTGAACCTGACTCATAAACAAGCACATTAGGATCATTTGAAACAGCGTTATCAACTACCGCTGAACCATCAAATTGCATTACACTATTCGTCGCATTATCTATTGCATTTATTGCATAAGCTTTCGCGCCTTCTGCAAGCAAACCCTCAGAAATATATTGAGTTGAACTATAATTATACGAAACCGTATCGATTGTCCAAGGACCACCAGTAGTTGTCATTGCTTCACTATTTTCTCCCGTAGTAATATTTGAAAAATCCCCCACAACAGAATTTAATCCGCTTGTTGTATCATCAACTTGTGCATAAATAATATAAGTGTCGCTTTGTTTAATAAAGCCACCAATTGTTGCCGCATCTGCTTTCAAAACTGATCGGGCAATTACTGGTGCAGTTGTATCAATTACAATCACATTTACACCATCAGCAATTGTTGTTGCTGGTAATTCAATAGTTGCATCATTTCCAGCCGCATCTTTTAATGTTGCAACTCCATTCAAAACTATTCCGGTTGAATCTAAATCAGCACTTGTATCTCCAGCGCCGACAGTATAAGTTCCCGTTGCAGTTAAAGCTGGACCAAAAGCAGAAATTGCAATAACATCACCCGTGTCTAATGTTACATTAAGTGTTCCACTTGCAAGAGTTACTAATTCAGAAAAAGTCACAGTCACATTAATTCCATCGCCAGCATTATAGTTGCCAGTTGAAGTTGTTGATGTAATAGACTGAATAGTTGGTGCGGTTGTGTCAATAATAAAACTTCTAACTGCTGAAATACTTTCATTACTAGCAGCATCTCGTACTTTTATTCTCCAATAATATGTTCCGTCACTTAAAGCTGGCGTAACAGTTGAAGTAACAATTGTTCCCACCACCGTTTCAGTAAAATTTATTGATCCAAAAGCAACATCATTATCGATTTCAACAATATAGCTAGCCTCATCCTCTGCCACATCAATCCAACTTACCGTTGGCGTTGTGTCATTAGTTTCTGTCGTGTCAGCTGGCGTGTTTAATGCTGGTGCAGTTGGTGCAGTTTTATCAAAAGTCACACTTGAAGCATCTGTTACTGTTGTTCTTTGCGTTCCAGTATTTCCAGCAACATCTGTGAAATCAATCGCAAAAGTCAAAACTCCAGCAGCATCTCCAGTTTGCATTGTATATTTTGCAGTATAATTATTTCCGCTAGTATTTGCCACAACTGTAGCATTGCCACTAATCGTAGACACTGGATCAGCAACAAGAGCTTCGCTTGCTGTAAAAGTAATTGTCACTTCATCGCCTATTTTAGCAAATGCTGAATTGGCATTATTGGAAGCAATATTTACAGCCGTTAAAGTTGGTGCAGTTAAATCAATTACCAATTCATTACTCGTTGCATCGCTTCCTACATTTGCATATTCATCTGTCGCGGTTACAACAACCTCATAAGTTCCGGCAACTAAAGCTGGAGTGATTGTATTATCTGCCAATGTCCAAGTTCCATTAGTATTATTTGTCGCATCATAAGGAGTACCATTAACCGTAACAGAAATAGTTGCAGTAGTATCATTAACAATCGTTCCGCTAAGTGCTGGGGTAGTATCGTTAGTTCTTAAATTATTTACAGTAACAGTAGGATTAATTGTATTTAATTTTCCCACTAATTCATAGCTTATATTTCCCAGAACATCAACGGCTTTTACACAAAGATAGTCTGCATGACCACCAAGAATAGTAAAATTCACTCCACTATCAAATGCCGTTGCAATTGTATCGCTAACATCACAAATACCATCAGCACTAAATCCATGAAATTGTGAAGCTACCGTTCCGGTTGCATCAGACACTGTGATATTGATTGTATCAGTTTTTACCGGTCCAGAATCCACATCATCATTAACAGTAAAAATTGGTCCAACGGTATCAACCGTAAAAGCAAATACGCTTAAAATATTACTACCATTCAATGCAGTATCAGAAACCGTGATTGTGCAATCATCATGCAACCCATCACTTAAAGTACTAAATGTAATTGTATTAGCCCCCACAGTTGCAACGGTTGTTGCACTAGAACAGCTTCCACCATAACTAATTGTTCCAGCCTCATTGGTTGTGAAAGTATAATTTGGTGTATTATCATTTGCTGGAGTTGCAACTCTGGTTGTTTCTGAAATAATTGGCGCAGTTTCATCTGCACCAGCCACAATCGTTCCCAATGTGCTCGAAGAAAAAGAAATTTTTCCATCATAAGCAACAGTATCAACGAAATCAACATTACTTACAGTTTGACTAGCATATCCATGCCAGGTTCCATCATTATAATAAGCATTGCTAACCTTGCTTTCAGCAAGCGCTCCTCTGTCCGCCACAGTATATCGCAATTCAAAATTAACATTATTGACAGCACCAGTTGATTGCACTCTATAATATGTCCCAAACGCAGTTGCAATATTTAACGCACTTGGAACTGCTCCCGCGTATTCACCAATCAAAATAATTGCCTCCGTGTTATCATCTTGTATTTTCAATTTTCCATTTGCAGAAAATATAGTGTGACCACCTCCTGAAAAATTTTTCGAAATAGATAAATTTCCACCATTTAAAATATATGTTCCGTTTCTTACTCCACCTGTTTCTGTTACATATCCACCACTCGTTGTTAGTGTTCCTCCACCCAAAGCAACATCAACAGCTCCGAAAAAATCTATCACTCCACCAGCTCCAGGAGTAACATTACTAACTGTTCCGCCATTAGCATCTAATGTAATATTTTTTGCTGTTATCGTTGTTGTCTGATCTCCATCATCCAGAATCGAACCAGTCCCACCATCAAATCCAGCTTTAATAATCGCCGTGCCACTAGCACCACTAACTGTCAATAAATCATTCATCGTCACATTCCCCTTAGCATAAATCCCCATTTCATCACTTGAATTTGTATACGCCAAGCTATCAATAATATTCCCCAATGCCATAAGTGCGATCTTAGCATCACTATCCATCGTGTCATTGATTTCTAAATTTCCCGCCGCTGTTAAGTTTCCTAACGCCACATAACTTCCCGCGGTGTTCGAAGTCAATATATATTTACTCAAATTAACATTCGCCGAACTAGCTTCTGTCACGGATATATTGCCAAGTGCCGAAGCTTGCACATTTCCAGTTCCTGCCTCAACATCAATCGCATTATTAAAATTACTCACAGCCGTTACAGGAGAAACAACAGCACCAATATTTCCTGCCCCAGCCGAAAGTGTAATAGCACCACCAGCATCGATAGTTGTTGTCTGAACTCCATCATCAAGAATATTTCCGCTAGTAGAAGTAATAGAAATATTCGCTATCGCAGAAATATCTCCCACCGTAAAATTTCCACCACTTTTTAAAACCACATTGCCACTAGTGCTCGTCATACTTGAAATCATTCCGCTGTTTGTAAATGCTCCAGTGGCTTCAACAGTTTTTCCATGTCCCTCAAATGTCAAAGTTGATCCAGAGTTTATTATAAAATTTCCATTGATTACCACATTATCAGAAATTTCAAATGTCAAATTTTTATTCACAGTTACAGTTGCTTCATCATAAGTTCCTCCACTAACCATAATCGTTCCGCCAACAATAGAACTATCAATTGCTGTTTGCAGAGATGTAACACAAGAAAAAACAGCTGGATATGCGGAACAAACAGGATCAGTCATCACTGGAGGAGCAGTCACAACAAAAATCGTAAAATGATCAAGCCCTTTAATTTCTAAAACTTTTCCTGTTTTATTTGCTTGCTTTTCAACTCCATCGGCCTTATCGCTTTTCACATCTTTCATCTCCTTTTGTTTTAATTCTTCTCCTTCAGTATATAACACAGTTAGATTTTCTGCTTTCACTTCTTTTTTACTATCACCCAAAATTTCTGCCTTGCCGTCATTATCCTTGTCGGGATATGGCAAAGTTAAATTATATTCAAAAGTTCCATTTGTCATGTCTGATGTAATATCATAGGCAGTATCACCCAAAGCACCAAGAGATTTCTTTTCTTCATTTGTCAATTTAATTTCTTTAATCACAAGACTTCCCGCAATTTCTGGTAATTTAGTGAAAATGACTGTTACTTTTTCATTTTGCGGAGCTTTATAAATTTTATTTAATTCTACTTTTTCCATCGAGGCTACAGTACCATCAACAACCCAGCCGATTTCTTTTTTTACTTCTTCTTTTTTTATTTCAGTTTTCGTTTCAACTTCAGCTTTTTTATCATCAACATTTTTCACTTCTTCTTTTGGAACAACAACTTCAGTTTCCACTTTTTCCTCAACCACTTCAGGCGCAGTTTTAGTTTCAACTATTTCAACTTTTTCTTCCACTTTCTTTTCTTCAGTTTTTATTTCAGTTTTCACCTCCACCTTCTCTTCAACTTTCTTTTCTTCTTTAATTTCTTCTTTCTTCTCCTCCACAGGAACAGCGACGACTTCTTCCGCGTTGGCTTTCATTAATTCCATTGCCAAAAAATTCATCGAGGTCATCTGGAAAATCATGATTGGCAACATGATGCTTGCTATAATTTTTTTTCCAGCTCGCAATTCCTTTTGTGAGAATTTCATTTGAAACAGTTTTTTTAGCTTGTTCATATAATTAAAAGTTTTTAAAAAAATTATTATTTTTTATGTTGCTAATCTTAAAAAAAATAAAAAACCAACCCAAAGCAATCTGCCTTAAGGTTGGTTAATGTCGAAAAAAATTCTAAAAATTTTATGCTCTTTTTGCATCTTTATTTTTTACATGAAACAATCCACACCAAAATAAATTCATTTACTTGTGTATTATTTTATGCTCACCCTTTTAATATTTCTTTTTTTACTTCTGTATTTTATCAACTATCAAAAACTTGTCAAGTGCTTTTTCGCTTGACAAAAGGAATTTTTGTGGTCTGACCTATTTTACAATATTTTTTACCCGTGTTAAATTGATAATGGAAATTCTAGCTCTTTACCAAAAACCCAAATCGAGAGGAAGTACCATGTCAATCAAAAAAAAGAAGGGATCGCTGTTTAGAGGCACTGCTATTGTGGCAGACACGAATGTATTGATTCATGATCCGGAAAGTATTGATAATTTCAGAAAAGGCGGAAATACTTTAGTTATTCCGCTTGCTGTTATTATCGAACTGGATCATCTCAAAGAAAAACCAGATATAGGCTTTGATGCGAGAGAGGTTGCCAGAAGGATTGAAAAAATTCAAGACAGTGGTGATCAATCATTGATTGTCTTTCGCACGCCGAGCTTCAAAAATCTCGGTGATTTAAACCGCAACACTCCTGATCACTTGATTATCGCAACGGCATTAACCTTGCGTCAAAAAAGCAAAGATTTTGCTTTCGATCGGGTTCGCCTGATTTCACGAGATCGAACTGTGCGAATCTTGGGAAAAAAGTTTGGACTTGGACTAATCGAAGTCGAAGATTATATTCACGAGCAAATAATAATTCCCGAGCATCGCCTGATTGAGCTAGAAATAGCACAAGACGATGTTTGTCAACACACGCAATCTTTTTCTTATGTCGAGCATCAACATCTTGGCATTGAGGAAAATGAGGGCGTGCTGTTTGACAAAGAATTTGTCGCCATCAGAAAAGGCGACCGCTTCAAAATTCTTCGTGCCGATATTTCCGCTATGGGCATCAGGCCATACAGCCTGAACGGCACAGAAAACTGGCAACAGCATATTGCTCTGGGACAATTACTTGATCCCAGTATTGATCTAGTATTTTTGCAAGGCGGTGCCGGCAGTGGAAAAACACTACTTGCATTAGCGGGTGCCATCGAACAAAGAAAAATCTATCGGGAAATTATTGTAACTCGTCCGATGATTCATCTTGAAGATGAAGATCGTATGGGATTTTTGCCAGGAGATCAAGAAGCCAAAATGTCGCCGTGGATACGCCCGATCAGCCAGGCCATAAATGTCATCAAGGCAACTGACCAAAATAACACAACGGTCTCTGGAATGATTGAAACAAAAAAGATCATTTTCGAATCGCTGGATTATATTCGTGGGATGACATTTCCCAAGGCATTTATAATCGTTGATGAGGCGCAAAACATGACGCCTCACCAGATGAAAACTTTTTTGACGCGGGCTGGCAAAGACTCCAAAGTTGTCATCACTGGCGACCTCGATCAAATCGACCGCCAACGCCGGCTTGATAAAAAATCCAGTGGTCTCGCTTATGCTATCGCGCAAATGCGTGGACATTCTAGCGTTAGCGTAACAACCTTCGAGGAAACCGTCCGCTCGCGTCTCGCCAGTTTGGCTGAGGAACGCTTGTAGTTTTTTTGCACCTTATATGCTCTTCTGTTTTGATCTATATCAAACCAGAAGAGCTTTTTTTATTTCAATTTTTCACAAAAAGAAAAACAGGGAAAGAGTCACTGCTCTTTCCCTGTAATATTATGCATGCCCGTCGATTCTTTCATATTCGGGCGATTGCATTTTTTGCTGATTATTCTCTTGTGTCGTCCCGTTTTTCTTGGAACAACCACAGCCCTTGTCTTTGCCATTGATTATTACTTCACAATGGCACTTGCATTCTTTATTGCATTTTTTTTCATCCATCCTTTTTCCCCCTTTATTTTAAAATGCCCTTGCAAAAATCGCAGGTGATTTTTGCATAATAATCCGGGACCGTTTCCTCGAAAGGACAGTCCATGATTTCACAATAATAGCATTTTTTTGTTATGCTAGCTGCTGTGCATCCTATCCGCCTGTTGCACTTATCACATATGATAAGTTTTTTCATCCTCACCCTCCTTTTTTATTCCATTGCCAATGTTAACTCCTATTTCAAAATCTAGACTATAATAATTAAATTGTCAAAAAAAATTTCCCCACAAAAAAGCGGCCTGGACGATAACGCCCAGACCGCTTTTTTTATAAAATCTTCCTCCTTAGAGGAAAAAGGCAAGGAATCTAGCCTTTAGTGGTTTATCCTTATTCAGGATTTTTTGTTTTGCTATTTATTTTTGCTACTTTTTGTTTTTTGTTTTTATTTTTATCACCCACCAGTTCCCAAGAATAATCTTCCGAAGAATTGGCGAGAGATAAAAAAATATTAAGTTGTAACTATTTTTACTTTTATTATTTGATACTTTCCATAATCTCGTACTTTTAATTTTCTGAAATATTCGCGCGTATTATTTACATGCTTTGATTCATAGCCTTTTTGCACAACCGCGGCGATTTGCACAACTATTATCGGCAAAATAGTCAAGCTCACAAGCACTAGCCAAAAAACATCTCCCGCACCATCTTGCAACGACCAAGTATTTTTTTGTTCAAAAACATTTTTCTCTGTGATATTTTCCAGCTTATTATTTCCAACCGATAAAACAGCTGGAGCAAATTTAGCATTATCAGGCAATGTATTATTTTTAACTGGAGCAAAATTCTTGTTATCACTTTTTGCACCAGGATGTGCCAACGATCCAAATTCTTGCACGGCAATAATTCCCATTGAACCATTTACTTCGCCCACAGCCACGGCCACACCAATTTCTGTATAATTTATATTTAATAAATTTTTTTTATGCGTCGGGCTTTTCATCCACGCTAACTGTTGTGCTTCTGCTGTTATAAAATTAATGGCTAAATTTTCTCCGGCATATTTGTAATCATAACCCACAAGCTCAAACCAATGCCAAGGATTTAATCCGGCCGGTGAAGTATGTGCAAAATAGTTATGTGCCACCATATCATTCACCTTTGCTTGTGCCACTTCATTTAATTTTTCGCTAACTCGCAATTCTTTTATACCTTCTTTTGTCCGTGCCTCATTAACATACTTGACAACATTTTCAATATTAATCTCACTCGCCAAGGCTGGCGAAACAAAACTTAAAACAAAAATAAAGCTAAATATACTTAAAGCTAGCTTATTGTTGTTATTATCTTGTTTATTTTTATTTATAGTCATATTTTTTAATATAAAAAAAGACAATGAGTTTTCACCCATTGCCTTTTGTCATTCTCAATTCACTATTACAACCATTGTAGCAGGTTTTTACGAACTTGTCAAAAAAATAATACTTATAAACAAAAAAACTAAAATTTGACAAAAAAATTCAATGTGCTAAGTTATAGATGTTGCTCCTTTTTACCCTCCGTTACTGTTAAGGAAGTTTCCTTCTTGTTCATTCACTTGAACAAACGAAAAATTTTTTTCCTTAACAGTAACAAGCGTTTTTCGACAATTTGAAAAAAATCATCGCCCAATATCATTGTGCGAAAAAATTTCAAACCTGTCGTCAAGATAGTTTTTTTTAGTTCGGCAAGAACCCTGTCATTTGTTAACTTTTTAACAAACATCTTACCGCTTGCCCCTTTCTCCTTTTACCCCATAAAGATTCATCGCAATCTTTATGGGGTCTTTTTTTTACATTCCACTTGTCGGACCAAAACGCAGAGCAGAATCTTCATTCATAACTGAGATAATTTGTTTGCTTGTAAGAGCATAATTATAAATACGAACATCATCAATAGCACCATTGAAATAACCATAAACTCCAGTGCCATAATTAAATGCCCCTATATACATGTTCAAATCAGTTCCATCATAGAAACTATTACCCGAATCATTTGAAAGTGTAGTAGTAATTGATTGACCATTAACAAACAATTTAACTCTATTACCTGCTGATTGAGTAATATCCACAGTAACAACAAGATGATACCAAGCTCCAGTTTGTGTGATTACATCGCCAGTTACACCGCGCTCATTATAAAAACTATCATCTCCAAACATCCAGGAAATACTTTGATTGGCCAATGCTAAGGACTGCCATTTATAATTATTAGCATCATTTGAAAAAGATACTAAATACTGCGTGCTAGAAAGTGTATTGGTTTTAAGCCAGAGAGAGATAGTTTTTTGCTTGTTATTAGAAAATCGCAAACTAGTCTTTTTTATCCAATCATCCGTCCCATCAAAATTCAAACTAGAGTTAAATTTTCCATTAGCACCATTGCCCCACGCGGTTGAAGTTGCAGTGCAGGTGCCAGCAGAATTTTGTGTGCCAGTAGCACCTACGGTTAGCGTTCCATTATTACTATTACCACTTGCATCATTAATGGTGGTGCCTTGACATTCATCCATTTTCCACCAACCAATTGGAGCACCACGATTGTAGTCATAGGCGATTTGAGCAGGGGTACGAGCGTAATTGTAGATGCGGACTTGATCGATGGAACCTGAGAACGCCACACTTGTCCAAGCAGTATTACCACCAATACCAATGCTATAAAGATTAGTAAAATTTGAACTACTAATTGTACTAGTGCCAGCCAAAACGCCATTCACATAAAAATTAAGCGCGGTACCTCCCGATAAGGTAACAGCTACATATTGCCATTGATTAAGAACCACCTTACCAGCTGCTGTATTACTAATTGAAACCCAACTAGAGCCATTACCCAAATCTAAAATTAAGGCCCCATCATTATTTAAACCGAAAAAATAACCATAATCATAATTAAAAATTATCGGACGACAAGAGCCTGTTCCATTGTGACTGTTGCAAGAAGCTCCACCAAAGGCATCTGGTTTAATCCAAGCACCCATGGTTCCATTTTGTCCAAGTCCCAATACTGCACCAGGCGAAGTCTTTTGGATAGTATCACCAATTCCATCAAACCTTACCCCGCTTCCAAATTTTCCCCGGTCCCATATTGGGCCATTTGTTAGTGTACCCGTGTTGTTATTGCCAGAGGTATCATTGGCTATTGTTCCAGTATTTTCATCTAGTTTCCATTCTCCAACTGGAGGACTGCAAGCCGAAGCGTCTCCAGGAATGCAATATTCTGCACTGGCGGAATCTGCCGTATTACCAACAGATATTGACCCGGAGCTCGCCATCGAAGTTGAGCTTCCACGATTATATTCAATTTTTACATCGTCTGCGGATAAAGCATAGGAATAAAATTTAACTTCATCAATAGTTCCAGAAAAATAAGATGTTGCAGAGTCTACCCTCCCACCGATATACTGATTGCCAGTTGGCAATATACTTGATGTTGGGTATGTTCCATTATGCGTTTTTGACACTTCAACACCATCCATAAAAAATTTCATATCGGTTTTAAGCCAAATTGCAATCACATTATGCCAATTTCCATCATTAACAGTTGGCACGCTGTCATCATAAGAGTTTGTGTTCCCATAAACATTTAACCTTAAATTTCCAGTAGGAAGAACTCTAAAATTAAACTGATTACCGCCACCTTCTTTATAGGTAATAGCCTGATCCGTTGCAGAGCTTGTTTTTATCCAAGCACTTATTGTCATATACCCATCTCCAGGGTTGAAATTTGGTGAATTTCCCACATTTACATAATCGTTCATCCCATCAAAATTAAGTGCCTTGCCAAATTTTCCACTGTTTGTCCAACCTGAAGTTGATGTGGCAGGAGATGAAATATTGGTTAATGTTCCATCATTAGTTATTGGATAACGGATAATAACAACGCCAGAACCACCAGAACCCGGCGTTCCATTATAACCAGCACCGCCCGCACCATTGCCAGTATTTACTGCTCCAGTAGCTCCAATTTGTCCGGTTCCCCAATATGTTCCCCACCCACCGGCACCACCGGTTGCATACATCACACTTGAACCAGAGATGTTTGATGATAAACCAGAACCACCAGCTGTGCCAGTATTAGTCCAAACGGCATCTGCGGCTGCTGCACCTGCACCGCCACCACCCGCAGATCCATTATCTCCTTGATTAAGAGCTCCTACATTTCCACCTTGATAACCTTGCCCAGGAGTTCCCGCTCCACCACTGCCAGAAACTGGATTCCCACCACCACCCGATCCTCCAGAGAAACCCGAAGCTCCCCCGCCAACTCCACCATGCCCACCACCATAGGCGGTGATCGCCCCCAATGCAGAGTTCCCCCCGTTATTTCCACCTGAACCCCCGTTTCCAACCGTTACGGCAATAGCCCCAGCTGAAACTGTGGACATAGATGTAAGTAGTCCTCCAGCACCGCCACCGCCACCGCCACCAGCAGTACCACCATAGCCACCGCCACCGCCACCCGCTACAATCAAATACTCAATATTACTGGCGCTAGTAGCTGTAAAAGTTCCACTTGATGTGAATGTATGAATTCGATAACCACCAATATTCTGCACTGTATTTCCGCCAGTTCCACCAAGCACAAAACTATTACCAATATCCTTAGCAACGCTACCAGAACCTTCATCAAATTTGTAGTAAGCAGTAGCTTCTTCATTTGTTTGTAAATCACTACTTGCCACATTTCCAGTCATATCTTGCATAATTTGTTTTGGCGTTCGGGCATAGTTGTAAATTTTGACATCATCCATCAAACCATTAAAATCATATACAGCAGAAGGAGCATACCAACTACCAATAGTAACATCATAGGCACCATTATCTGGATAAGAAAAAGCAATCGAACCACAAGATTTTCCATTAACATAACCAGTGATATTAGTACCATTATAATCAAAAGTGATGTATTGCCAAATTCCGATTGCAACTGATGCAGCAGGACAAATGTCTGCCCAAGTGCTGTTATTATAAGCAGACAAACGACCATTGGCCATAAAAGTAGTCATATAGGAATAAGGGGAGCTACGACCAGCCGTATCTTTACTTACAAAGCCAGCATAATCAACAAGTACGGTTGGATTAACCCAGCCAGAAAAAGTAAACGCACCATTATTGCCAAAATCCAAAATAGCAGAAGAGCCAAGATTGATACCATCGCCAACCCCATCAAAACTTCTTCCTTTACCAAATTTTCCAGTTGCAATATTTGAGTTACCAAAAACCGTCCCCGTATTATTATTTCCACTCGTATCATTGGCCGTCGTCCCACCACCTTCTTCCATATTGTAATAAGCCACCGGCCCTGGTGCCCATTCATATAAACTAGAAATTTCTTTAGTTGAGAGAGCGCGTTTATAAACTCTGGCTTCATCTATTTTTCCATTAAAATAATACCCATCTCCTCGCCCACCTATTGCAAAATTGGCAGCTGAGTCAGACATGCTACCAGTAGTGGCTACTGGAGTAGAATCTAAAATACCATTGAGAAATAATTTCAAATTAACCCCATCATAAGTAACGGTAGCTAGGTACCAAGTATTATTACTAAGAACGGTGCTGCTTATTATTGATTGATATGCTCCACCAATATAACCTACGAATTGGATTTTTCCTGAGGTTCCATTGAAACGCAATTCATAGGCAGCATTAGCTCCTGAGGAACCATCACTTTTGGAAATGATTTGCTGATTATTGGCGGTTACATTAGTAGAATTAATCCAGGCTGAAGTTGTAAAAGTGGTTGGCGTATCTAATTTAGAAGTGCCTCCACAATTAGCATCCGTACATGTGAAATATTGACTAGAAGCCGCCACGAGATTTCCTGCATTGCCAAATTTTCCTGCAGTAAAAGTTGCGGTATTGGTATTAGTTAGAACATTCCCATTACCGGAAGAATCGATAGCATTTCCATTTGTCTCGTCCATCTTCCAATGACCAACGAGACCATCAGACATCCATTTGTCACTACTATCACCAAAAGACGCTGTCGTCCCGCTGTTAGCTCCAGCTCCAGAAATGCCAGCATTATAATCTAGTTTTATTTGAGCAGCACTGCGAGCATAATTATAAATTTTTGGTTCATCGATATTTCCACGCCATTCATGTTGCCCAGAACGCATTCTTCCTATTTGCAAATAATTTGTTGCGATATTTTGTATAGCAACGCCTGTTTTTGTAGTTGAAAGAATTCCATTTATATATATTTTTAATGTAGTGCCCTCCCTAACTCCGACTAAATGTTTCCATGTATTAGTTTCCAAGATTGGTCCGACAACACTAGAAGCTGAATCATATCCAGTCCCAAAATGAATTCCTGTTTCCGCATAATTACTGTACAAACCTACAGCATAACTCCCTGATGAAAAACTAATAATCGCATCACCATCACTGCCAAGTCTTTTCACCCATGCAGATAAAGTAAAATCACTTGTGCCTGGATTATATGCTGATGCTGGTTGAACATAATCATCAACTCCATCAAATGCTAAACATTTTCCAGAAATACATTTGTCTTCAGTTTGCCAACCAGAAGTTGGTGAAGCAGGCGAAGCCATGTTTGTAAGTGTTCCATTGTTGGTGATTGGATAGCGAATAATAACGATACCGGAACCACCTGCTCCACCATTGGAAACACTAACACCCATTCCTCCTCCACCACCACCAGTATTAGCTCCGCCAGCACCACCATTGCATGGAGGATAAGTATTTACCTGTTGACCATTTGCACCTGAATTTCTCGCTGAACCTCCACCAGTACCTGCTGTTCCACTAATTAATTGAGCCCCACCTCCGCCACCTCCTAATCCTCCATTACCCCCAACCGTACCTGATGCCTGAGCTCCACCGCCACCGCCACCGCCATAATAATAATTGTTACCATCTATATTTATTTGTCTTCCAATACCACCACTGCCTGAGGAAGCTCCCAAAAAAGAACCACCAATTCCCCCAGCCCCGCCGCCGCCGCCAGAATGATAAGGACTACATA
Organism: Candidatus Moraniibacteriota bacterium; assembly: GCA_037137555.1. Classification (GTDB taxonomy): domain Bacteria; phylum Patescibacteriota; class Minisyncoccia; order Moranbacterales; family UBA2206; genus UBA9630. The sequence goes on along the minus strand of JBAXKA010000007.1, from coordinate 3,851 downwards.
CATTATCTCCAGCACCACCAGCATAACCTTGTTCAATTGTTCCGCTACCTGCTACTGTAGTAGCTAAATTACAAGCACCACCACCACCGCCAGAACCACCAATTACACCAGCACCGCTAGAATACGAACCCCCTCCACCTCCACCAACAGCTACCAAGCTACCAAAAACTGAATTTTCTCCATTATTTCCTACGCCATTAGCAACTTTTATAGCGCCACCATTACCAACTGTCACGGCAGTTGCTCCCAAAGCAGTTAAATAAGTAGTATAAATGACACCGCCACCGCCACCGCCACCAGCTCCACCGCCACTGCCACCGCCAGCAACTACTAAAGACTCGACTGCACCGCCATTGGTTACGGTAAATGATCCGCTTGATGTAAAAGTATGAATTCGATAACCGCCAACATCTGTTACTGTTCCGCCAGTGGCGATTACTCCATTTGAAGAAACACTATCATTTGCGATAATTCCTGTTCCCTCATCAAATTTCCAATATGCTGAAGGTCCAGGACTTTTTTCTTCGGTGGAAGGAGCAACGACGGTTATATTTGTGGATCTATTGATTGTTGTTTCTCTAAACCACCATCGATGATTTAAATCATAACTCGAAGTATGTTGTGGCCCATTACAAATATATAAATATGTATCAGTATTAGTTTCCGCCATATAGAAATGATGCCAACTTGGATCTGTTGCCTTGCCCATATTTATCGCACAACCAGAGCCACCACCGGGAACATTTCCAGAAGTAATCGTATAGCAATTAATACCCCAACCACCAATTCCACAACTAAAATTTCCTGTCCACGCCAATGCATTATCAGATAAGCGATATGATTGAAAAGAAGTTGTTGTTGAAGAGGCTGCCACCACTGTATCAAAGCGCCAATAGCCAGTATAGTTTCGTGCAATAACATATTCATAGTTGCCAGTTGAATATGCTGAATTATATCCGTCTTGATCAGCTAATAAAGCAAAATTCTGAGATGGGCCAATAATAGTTCGAATATCAATATCAGAAAGCTTATATGGATTTCCCTTATGTGCAGTTGCATCTGCGATCGCACCGAGAGCGTTAACATTTCCCGCTGCACCAGATAAATACCAGTCTTTTATTCCAAGTGTCCAACCTCCACCATCACGAATTAAATCACAATATGCCTGATATGCACCAGTAACACTTCCACTACTAGGATTGATGTAATAAGCACCATTGGCTGTTTGCCCGCTTAATTTAATTGCCTTACAAGAAAGACCTGGGAAATCTTGTGTTCCAGTCATAGATTTTCCTGCAATCGCACCCATATTCCCATAATACATATACACTGTTGTACCTGATGTGGGAATATTTGAAACCTTTGCCCAAACATCAATACTTGTTACTGTCAAATCTTCAATCCAATACGGTAGAATTTTTCCATTGATATCAGTAAAGCGCAAATCATTAAGCGTTGATTGAATTTTTCCAGCGGTAATATCTATTGATAAATCCTTATTATCTAAAATTTTAACTTGAAAATCATTTAGCGTTGAACCGCTTGAATTACTAACAGCGATTGATTTTCGATAAAGCCAGGCATCATTCCACCATGCCGCTTGTATCTTGGGAACAAAAAGAATATTTGCTACTGGCATCAAAATGAAAAGTGCAATCAAAATACTTGCCACTATTCTTCTTGGCAAAGTCGCAAAGCTCCAACGAATAAAATGCTTAACATCTATTGTAATAATATGCCAAGTTCGTTTTGGATGATGGATGCAATAGGCGACTATTTTAAAAAAATCCCTAAAATTCCATTGCCAAAAACACATTTTTTGAAAAAATTTGTTTTTATTAAATTTATTTTTTATATTCTTCATTTCCCTGATTAATTTGGCGATTATTTCTTTTCAACAATCCACCAGTTAATTTTAATATTATCCGTTACGCTATCTGAGCATTTAATTTTAAACCCGATATAACTATTTGTCGCAGAGTCAAATTGTTTTTCAATCCAAATTCTGCCTCCAGTGTCACCTTCTGGTGTGATAAAAATACTAGAGGCATCACTAACAGCTTTTGTCATGACATTGACTGTTTTTCCATCACTTCCAGTGACATCGTCAATCCCATTATCATCACTGTCAATTTTAAGTTTTATGATACTAGCCACACCAATAGTTGGACTAGCCAGATCAACTGTCTTAATTGTCATGCTACCCGCTATAATTTCAGAGGCATCCAGTTTTCCATTTGATAAACTAAGATTACCAAGCGCATCTTTATAAATCAAGGCCGTCGGATCAATAATTGCAATGAGCTGATTAAGTGCTTCATATCGTTCATTTTGCAATTTAATTTCATCAAGTTGAACCTGAATCCGATTGGTAATATTTTCAATATCAGTAATTTTGTTTTGCGCACTAGCTAGCATAATAGTCTGATCAAGCATTTGAGAGTCCAACGAGATAAATTTATTATTGATTGTGAATAAATTATCATCAATAGAAGATTGTAGTCCCGCTACTGTTGTAATATTTGCATCAGTCTTAAGTTTCATCGCCAAAAGATTATCTGAAACATCCGTAATTTGAAATTGTTGTTGTTGAATGGCGGAAAGTGCATATGGAATTAACCCAAGATAATTTACAGCTTTTTTTCCGTCAAGTCCAGTTGAAACTAAATTTGGCAAAATCGCTTCCACTTCTTGAGCAATTACGCCAGTATGCAAAGAGTCAATAGCATCTTCTCCATTCCAATGAAAATTCACCACCCGCAAATTATTAACAGCAAACAATGCATCTGACCCAGAAATTGAAATAATATCTTTTTTCATAGTAGCATCTGAAGAACAAATCAGTGCAGTATTAGTTGGATTAACCGAACAAGTTCCGTTAGTATCAGTAAAGCCAGCTACATTACCATCGGTTGCACGATAAACATGCAAGGGAAACGAGGCGGACAATCCACCGTCCACAATAACCTCGCCAGCATTATAGGTTTTAAGCGTAATACTATTAGACTCAAACGATTCCCCGGCTTCAATAGTTAGACTTGAGTTTGTTTTAATGTTTGCTGCGGTTTGATTAGTTAAAATCAGATCATTGGCCATTGAAACATCTCCTGCCGCAGTGAACGAGGTTGGTACATTGAAAGATGTTTGCACTGGAGAAACTGTCATAATATCGTTTCCCGCATTATTAAGTGTAAGTAAATTGCCAATGCCATTCGCACGAACATACAAACCTCCACCAGTAGTTGCATCAGTGTTAGTAAAACTAGCAACATATCCAACACTTGAAGTCGCTTGAGTTAATACTCCAGAGACATTGACCTGAAACTGAGAGTTTGCACCCACGGATAGCAAAGCGCTCGGCCCCGTCGTCCCGATGCCAACATTACCACTATTATCTATTCTAAACCTTTCTGAACCATTGGTCGAGAAATTCATTGTGTCCGCACCACTTGACCACATACCCGTATTCAAGTCTCCACTGAAACTGTGCGATGGGAGAAGCGCTGTTCCGAGAGAAAAGGCAGCGACTCCGTTTACTTCTAATTTCGAGAGGGGTGTATCTGTCCCGATCCCCACATTCGTCCCATTATCATAAAGCATTGACGCCGTCACCGCTGAAGTCCCGTTACCTTTAAGTAAATAGTTAGTCGTCAAAGCCGAAGTCCCCGTACCACCATAAGCCACACCAATCGCCGATCCATTCCAAGTGCCAGATAGCACCGTTCCCGATCCGTTCACTTGAAATTGCGAAGTTGCTCCGACCGAAAATAAGGCGGGAGGGTTTGTCGTGCCGATGCCCACATTCGTCCCATTATCAAAAATCAAAGAATTCCCCACCGCCCCAGTCGTCG